>JAZSOQ010000068.1:0-34955 GCA_045537015.1 Eubacteriales bacterium | reverse complement strand
TCCTGTGGCGATGACGGTGATCTCTCCCTCGGGGACAGATGTCACCTCTTCCTCGATGACCTCGATATTGGGATTTGAACGTATTTTTTCGGTAATATACTCCGAAAACTTCACTCTGTCGACCGCAAGTGCAGAGCCTGCGGGGACGCGGGTGGCATCTGCGGCTTCAAGGATAAGCGAGGAAAGATGTCTCATCTCTTCCTTGAGAAGTCCGACCGCATTGGTAACGCTGTCAGAGCGAAGCGAATTTGAGCATACAAGCTCTGCAAAGCCCTCGCTCTTATGCGCGGGGGAAAACTTTTTCGGCTTCATCTCGTAAAGTCTTACCTTTACGCCGAGGCGCGCCGCCTGCCAAGCTGCTTCACAGCCGGCAAGACCCGCGCCGAGGACGTTTATAATTTTTGGCATTTCGCCTGTCATATCAATTAATTCCTTTTATTTTTTCTGATCAGAACGGAATATCGTCGTCACTGGGAGGGGGAGGCATATCAAGGGGAGAAAGAGGTGTCTCGGGAAGAGGCTCTTCCTTGACGTATCCGCAATCCTTGTTCTTGCAAATAAGCTCACCGGGACGCGACTTTTTCTTGTAGAGCATTTCTCCGCATTCGGGGCATTTTTCAGCCACTGGGAGATCCCAGCTCGACCAATCGCACTCGGGATATTTTTCGCAGCTGTAGAACTGAGTTCTGTTTCTGCCCTGACGGACAAGGATAGCACCGCCGCACTTGGGGCAGGCTACGCCCTCGAGCTTATTCTGCTGCTGCTTGATAAACTTACACTTGGGGTAATTTGCGCAAGCAAAAAAGCTTCCGTACTTACCGTGGCGCTCAACCATATCGCCGCCGCAGACCTCGCACTTGAAATCCGCAACAACGGGCGCCTTCTTTTCCATCTGCTTGTTTGCATCGAGAGGCTTGGTGTTCTTGCACTCGGGATAATTGGGGCAAGCTGCAAACTTGCCGAATCTGCCCGACTTTACGATCATCTTTGCGCCGCACTTATCGCAGATAATATCGGTCTCCTCAACGATCGCGGGTGCGGTTTCGTAAGCGCTCTTCTTCTCTGCCGCCGCGAGCTCGCGCTCAAAGCCGGTCCAGAATTCGCGAAGGACCTCTGTCATATCGGTCTCGCCGGCTTCGATCTCATCGAGCTGGCTTTCCATTCTTGCGGTGAACTTGTAGTCGACGATGTCGGCAAAGTCCTCCTTCATCATTGCTGTCGTGACCTCACCGAGCTCGGTGGGAACGAGAGCCTTGCCCTCGCGCTTTACGTAATCGCGGGAGATGATGGTGGTGATCGTGGGAGGAATGGTACTGGGTCTGCCGATTCCCTTATCCTCAAGCGCCTTGATAAGGCTTGCTTCGTTATATCTTGCGGGAGGCTCGGTGAAATGCTTTGCGCGGCTTACGTCAACGCAGGGCAATGTCTGTCCCTCAAGAATATTCGGAATCTTGAAATTCTTGATATCATCGGGATCGTCCGCCTTCTTGACAGCCTCGTCGGTGCCTTCCTCATATACAGCCATATAACCCTGGAAGGCAACGGTGTATCCGCCGGTGCGGAAGAGGTGTCCAGCGGATTCGAAATCGATATTGAGAGTATCAAGCTTTGCGGACTCCATCTGGCTTGCTACAAAGCGTTCCCAAATGAGCTTATAGAGCTTGAACTGATCGGGGGTGAGATAGGACTTGATCTGTGCGGGGAGAAGCGCGACTCTTGCGGGTCTGATCGCCTCGTGCGCATCCTGCGCGTTTGCCTTTGTCTTATAAACTCGGGGAGATGCGGGGCAGAAGCTTTCGCCGTATTTTTCAGCGATAAATTCGCGTGCTGCCTCCTGCGCCTCTGCGGCGACACGGAGCGAGTCTGTACGCATATAGGTGATGATACCCTGCGCGCCACCGTTTGCGGTGCCGAGGTTGATTCCTTCATAAAGCTCCTGAGCGGTACGCATTGTTCTTGCGGACTGGAAGCCGAGCTTTCTTGCAGCCTCCTGGAGCATTGTTGAGGTCGTGAAAGGAGGTGCGGGAGTTTTATACTTAACGCCTCTCTTGACCGACTTGACGTTCATATCCTTGCCGAGGACTGCATCAACAACAGCCTTTGCCTCTGCTTCGTTGGAAAGCTTTACCTTATTGCCGGTTGAGGCGTCGCCGTAGTAGCGGACATCGACTGCACTGCCGTTTGCGTCAAGGGTTGCGGCAACGGTCCAATACTCCTCGGGTACGAATGCGCGGATCTCCTCCTCGCGCTCGACAACAAGGCGTGTTGCCACGGACTGTACTCGACCTGCGGAAAGGCCGTGCTTCACTCTCTTCCAAAGAAGGGGGCTGAGCTTGTATCCGACGATACGGTCGAGGATACGGCGCGACTGCTGTGCGTTTACGAGATTGATATCGATCGCGCGGGGCTGCTTGATGGAAGCCTTGATCGCGGTTTTTGTGATCTCGTTGAAGGTTACTCTTTTGAGCTTATCATCGGGAATATCAAGTGCCGCGGCGAGATGCCAGGAAATAGCTTCTCCCTCGCGGTCAGGGTCGGTTGCAAGATATACGGTCTTTGCAGCCTTAGCTTCCTTTTTGAGTTCCTTGATAAGATCGCCCTTGCCGCGGATATTGATATACTTCGGCGTGAAGTCGTTTTCGATATCTATCGCGAAGGTGGATTTCGGAAGGTCACGCACGTGACCCTTTGATGCAACAATTTTATAATTTGAACCGAGGCACGCCTGAATGGTGTGCGCCTTGGAAGGTGACTCGATTATTACCAGATTCTTAGCCATACGACTGAGTTTTTCCTTTCGAAAATAGGTTTCGTGCAAAAATGCCTATTTTATATTGTATACTGTTTTTTTTCGCTTGTCAAGAGGAAATTTCAAATTTCTCTCAAATAAGTTCCGCCGGGAGCCGAAGTGATGTATCCCATGACCTCGAGCATCGAGAGATGTCCGACGAGTTCACCCGACAAAATCCCAAGCCCTGCAAAGAAATCTGCGCTGACAGGTGTGCCCACGGGCATAGATTCATAAATTTCTTTCATAATGCCGTCGGTAAGCGGCGCGAGAGAAGATCTTTTAGGTTCTTTTACCGATTCGGGCTCGGTTCTCTTCTTTTCTTCGCGGCGGACGGTTTTCTTTTCGGGGATGGGTTCAAGCCTGCCGATCTCTTCGCGAGGTGAGGGTTCGGCGATGTATGCGGCGGGAGAAACGCCGTAATATTTCAAAGTGTTGATATCAAGAGTCGAATTGAGCTCCGCATCAGCAAGTCGGTCGAGATCAATGCCTCTGTCGCCTCTTATGCCGATTATATCGCGCGCGGAAAGTGCTACCCTTGCGCCGTCGCGAATGAGCACATTGGTACCGAGAGCGTTGCTGATGCCGACATTGCCGGGGATGGCAAAAATATCTCTGCCCTGTCTTATCGCCTCGCGAGCCGTGAGCATCGAGCCGCTGTTGGTATTGCCCTCTATGACGAGAGTGGAACGCGAAAGACCGCTGATTATTCTGTTGCGAAGCGGAAAATTGCCGCTCATTGGGGGAGTTCCGGGAGCATATTCGCTGACGAGAGCACCGCGTTCCGCGATGATGCCCATAAGCCTTCTGTGAGCGGGCGGATAGACTTTATCAAGACCGCTTCCGAGAACGGCAATGGTGTCGCCGTTTGCCTCAAGTGCGCCGACGTGTGCGACTCCGTCAACTCCGAGAGCCATGCCGCTGACGATTGCGGCGCCTGCCGAAGCAAGCTCATAAGCTATCTTATACGCCATATTCATTCCGTATTCACTCATATTGCGGGTTCCTACAATCGAGGTGGAATATTCATTTTCGGCGCATCTTATATCGCCCTTGACATAAAGCGCGTAGGGCGGATTGGGGATGGACTCAAGACGCTCGGGATACCCCTTTTCTCCTCTGACCAAGAGCTTGACGTCCTTCCGGATACAGAAATCAGCCGCATCCGAGGCACGGCGAAGATCCTTTCGTGCAAGATTTTCCAAAAATCTTTCGGGCAGACCTATTCTTTCAAGCTCACCCATATCGGCACGATAAACGTCGTATGCCGTGGAATAATGCTCAAAAAGCTTTTCGTACGCTGTAGTACCCGCGGAAATGCAGGTCGTCAGCCATATTTCGTAAAGTATTCCTTCTTTTGTGAAGCTGCTCATATTGCTCCCTCCCCTCTTTTATTTTGCGGAGACTCTTCTCTGCTCCCACATGAATACCGATGCCGCAGTTGCCGCGTTGAGCGATTCTACGCCCTTGCCGGTATTGATGGGCAATATGACCGAAAGATCGGACGCGTCGACCGCCGCGCGGCTGAGACCGTGACCCTCGTTTCCGATGAGGACTATATCCCTTTCGGTAAGAGCTGACTTTTCAACCGACACCGCCTCGTTATCAAGAATGGCAGCAAGTACTCTTCTTCCCTCGCAGGAGAAGCGAGTAAGCGCCGCGGGGAGGTCATCGCAGAAAAGTATTTCGCGAGAGAAGATCGCGCCCATTGCGCCGCGAAGCGTTTTGGGGTTATATATATCCGCGCAATCGGCGGACAAAAGAAGCGTATCTACCCCGAAAGCGGAAGCCGAACGAATGACGGTTCCGAGGTTTCCGGGGTCACGCAAGGATTCAAAAGCCATAATTCTTTTATCCGAGGATGCAAGCGCGGGTATCTCGGACAAAGGAAGTTCTTTATGTATTTCATCGATATATTTCACGACGGCGATGATTCCGTCGGGTGCCTTTTCCTCGGTGATCTTCGAGAAGACCTCGGGAGAAAGCAGCACTGATTTTGCGCCGCTCTTTTCGGCAAGCGGCATCAAGCGGTCTGCCTTTTCGGAGCAGATCGCAACGAGGTCGATATGTGCACCGCAATCGATGGCTTCGCTTACGAGCTTATGACCGTCAATGCGGAAAAGACGGCTCTTTCTGCGCTCCTTTTTATCAAGAAGAGCACAGAGCTTGACGACCGTGGGATTTTGTCTTGAGGTGATGATTTCCTTACCGAAAGGCATTCGGATCTCCTCCTAAATTCGTCGAATTTTATCGAAATTTACAACGTAAAAATACCGAAACAGGGGCTGTCGCAAACAAAATTTGCATACAGCCCCTATTAATTTAGTGCTTAGAGGGCAGCCTTTGCCTTCTCAACGAGAGCAGCAAAACCAGCCTTATCGCTTACAGCGAGCTCTGCGAGCATCTTGCGGTTGAGCTCAATGCCTGCCTTCTTGAGTCCGTGCATAAAGGTGGAGTAGTTCATACCGTTAACCTTAGCCTCAGCCGAGATACGGGTGATCCAAAGGCGACGGAAATCTCTCTTCTTGAGCTTACGACCGATGAAAGCGTAGTTACCGCTCTTCATAACGGCCTGCTTAGCCATCTTAAAGTGCTTGCTCTTTGCGCCCCAGTAACCCTTAGCGGCCTTGAGGACTTTATTTCTTCTCTTGCGCGTCATCATCGCGCCCTTAATTCTTGCCATTGTTCTTTCCTCCTAAAATTCTTTCGCGTTCCGATTACTTCTGGATGAGTGCACGGATGTTTGCAGCCATCTTGCCGTTTACGTAATCGCCGGTACGAAGATGTCTCTTTCTCTTCTGGTCCTTGAGACCGAGCTTATGACGGTGATGCGAATGTCCCATCTTTACCTTGCCGTTTCCGGTAACCGAGAAACGCTTTGCAGAGGCCTTGTGTGTCTTAACTTTTCCCATTTTTGTATCTCCTGTGATAAATTATTTTTTCTTTTATTCGGCAGTTGCCGAGTGAGCCGCAGGTGCGGCAGGTTGACTTATTTTTTAATGGGGTTTACTATCATGGTCATAAGCTTGCCCTCGAGATTGGGAGTCTTATCGACGGTTCCCGCCTCGCTTACAGCCTCACGGAAACGCTCAAGGATCTCCTTGCCGATCTCCTGGTGGCTCATCTCACGTCCGCGGAAACGCAATACGACCTTGACCTTATTGCCTTCACCGAGGAAACGCATTGCATGCTTGACCTTGGTTTCGAAGTCGTGGTTCTCGATACGGCAGGAAAGCTGTACCTCCTTGACCTCGATGATATTCTGCTTTTTCTTTGCTTCCTTCTCTCTCTTTTCCTGCTCATAGCGGTAGCGGCCGTAGTCAACTATGCGACATACAGGGGGCTGTGCATTGGGGGAAATGAGGACAAGGTCGAGACCCTTGTCGTATGCGGTGCGAAGGGCGTTGTCGGAAGACATAATACCGATCTGCTCACCGTCGGGTCCGATAACTCGTACTTCTTTAGCCTTGATGCTCTCGTTTACGAGTAATTCTTTTGCAGCTATAACAGCTCACCTCCGAAAATTAAAAATGACACGAAGAAACTCCGTGCCGCACAAAATCACACTGCCCCATACTTGGAACAGCTTGAAATTATTAACACCTGCGCGCCCTTGCGGCAGGGTGAGAACGGAGAGTTCTTCTTTATTGCCGATAAATTATACCACACCTCTGCGCGTTTGTCAATAGGTTTTTGAAATATTTTTTTGCATTTTCAAATTATTTTTCTTTTTTGCAAAATTGCTTGACAATCTTGCCGCACAATGATAAAATAATGAAAAAAATCCTTAAAGGAGATTTCGTTATGAAACGTGAAGAAATGAAGATAGGCTCCTCGAGCTGTTTTACCGGAAGCCTTGCAGAGGAAAAGCTTGCTCCTCTTGCCAAAGCGGGACTTGATTATCTTGAATATACGGGAAACTACATTTTCTATATGAGAAACTGCGATTTCCCCAAAAACGCCGAGAAGATACTTGAAACCGTCAGAAAGAGCGGTCTTGAGCCCTGGTCCTTCCATCTTCCCTTCTCGCGCAAGCTTGATATTTCTAACGCGGACAAAGAGCTGCGCGCTATCACCATTGTAACTAACCGCACTCTTATCGAAGCCGCTGCTCGCGCCGGAGCGAAGGTAATTGTACTCCATCCCTCCTCCGAACCGATCGCAGATGAGGATCGCCCCGAAAGACTCCGTCTTTCCCGCGAAGCTATCATCGAGCTTGCAGAGGTCGCAAAGGAGAACGGCGTTCGTCTTGCAGTTGAAAACCTCCCCAGAACATGCCTTACAAGAACTTCGGATGAAATGATCGAGCTTGTAAAGGACACGGGTGCGGGCGTGATCTTCGATACAAACCACAACCTTATCGAGGATAACGTTGACTACATCAACAATGTAGCCGATGCGGGGCTTGAGCTTCTTTCGGTACATATTTCCGACTATTACCGCGATGAAAACGGTGTTCTTGACGAAAGACATACCCTTCCCGGCACGGGCATCAACAAGTGGAACGACATCGTTGACACCCTCGTTGCGCGCGGATATGAAGGTCCTCTTATGTATGAGGTTCCCGCGAAGGCAAAGAACCGCGATCCCGAAAATCCCATCACCCCCGAAGAGCTTACTCAGAACATGAGAGACCTGAGGGATGGAAAAATACAATAAATGCAAAATGCAGAGTGCAAAATGCAGAATGAAGGTAAATTTTCGCAGAGCGAAAATTTCAAATCAATAGTTTCGTGCTGTGCTGATAAAACCTCGAGCTGTGCAAAAGTATAACGAATAAATAAAATGTCTCGGATATTTTGAAGTACAAACTTCTCAATATCCGAGATTTTTTCTATTTAGGCATTAAATTATCCCACCAAGTGATGGATCATCAACACCATATTAAATTATATCAATTTCTGATTTTCGAGCTTCGCTCGAAAATCTTCCATCATTCTGCATTTTGCATTTTGCATTCTGCACTCTTTTATCCCAACTTATCTATGGTATCGTTAAACGACGTAAGCTGTCTCTTTACCGCCTTGCTCTGGGTCGCCCAGGCGGAGGAAAGGGAGTTGTTTGCGTAGCCGTTCCAAAGCGCAGAGGTAACGTCGATGCCGAAAACTTCCGAAATATCATAGCAAATGGTCGCCTTTACGATATCGAGCATTTCTATGTCATAGGGGTCGTTGGTGCGTCTTGTCTTGATGGTGATTTCGTAATATGCGGGCATTACGGTGCGGCTTGATTCATAAGCCCAATAGTCCATAACGTTCGCGATCATACCGTAATCAAGCTTTTCGGAGTTCGGGATACCCCAGATGTTGGAGAGTTTATCCATCTTATGATAATAGGATTCCTGATCTGCGGAATACTTCGGATTGGGAGCAACGCCGTAACCGTCTCCTTCCATGTCGCTGACCTGATTGGTAACAGCCATATTTGCCTGCACAAACAGGAAGTGATCCTGCGCGAAAAGGTTTCTGCAATAGTTAAACTTGTTACCGAAATCGGAATAGTCCGCTCCGTCCGAAGCGGCACTGTAGTCCAAGCAGGTATTGCCCTTCATTACTGAGGAAAGCTTGGCGAAGATATTGTCGATCTTTTCAAGATCAGGGTTAACGATCAAATGTCCGTCCGCATCCTTTTCGGAGAACTTGATGCCACAGCCGACAAGCATGTGAATAGCGTTACCGTTGGTAGCGCCTGTTTCCATAAGAAGTCCGTAAATATCCGAGCCTGTTCTTTCGCCGTCGCCGTCATCGGTGTAAACCGAATTTACAAGACTGAGGAAATTATCGAGTGTCCAGTTGTTTTCCTGAATGTATGTATGCGGACTTGTGAGCTGATAATCCTTGATGAGATTCTTGTTGAAGAAGAAGAATCTTGCGCCCGCAAGATTGCTGACGCTTGTGTCGTTTGCCATAATAAAGAGCTTGCCGCCCATCTCATAGCCTTCGGCGCAGTTAGCATCCCACCAGGGATTCGTAAAGTCGATCCCAAGTTCGTTAAAATCATAAAGATATCCGCTTGTTGCAAGCGAGGCGAGGCTTTCTCTCTGATTGAGGATAACATCGAAATCAAGCATACCGGCATCGACTCCGTTCTTGACGCTCGTAGATATACTGTCAGATACCATCTGCTCTATCTTGATGCCGTATCTTTCTTCCGTGTTGGTATTTCTGGTATACACGGCAGAGCTCATAACGTCGGTGGGCTCCTCTGTTCCTATATAGAAACCGGGATAGGATGATGCGGAAGGGCTGCGGGAAATGATTACAAAGGAATCGCCGCCGTAATTTGCCTCGGGGAAGATGGGAGTTGTATCCTCCTCTGTCACCTCGACGGTATCGGGAGTATTTTCCGTTGCCGCGGGAGAAGCAGAAGTTTGGTCATTTTCATTGCCCGTGTCGGCGCAGGATACAAAAGCACATGAAGTCAAAAGAATCAAACAGGTCAAAAAGAGTGATGCAAATCTCATTGAAGCTTTTTTCATAACAGACCTCTCAAAATCAAAAATTTCAACGTAAGAATGTAGTTGATATTAATATTATACATACTTTTTAATTAATTGTCAATAACCTGTTGATATTTTTATAGTTCGTTTAACGAAAAATATAGAAAAAGCAGCATTTTTCAATGCTGCAAAACTCATATAAAAAGCAACAACGGCGACCGATCTCCGCGCTAAAAAACATATCATAAGCTTGATACTCCGCAGAAAAAGGTGACCGTTGTGCATTCGAGGCCGCGACGCTATTGCGTTGCGTACCGACATTATACTACATTTTCGGCAAAAAGTAAATGTTAAAAATGACGAATATTCGCACAAATTTTCGTGCAAAAGCAACAATGTAGAATTTTGAGCTCAAATACGTGCCGATTTTAGTGCATTTTCACAACGACAGGAGGTACGACACGTCAAATGTTACAAAAAGGCAAAACAATTTTAGGGCAATATAACGAAAAGAGTCAACCGCACGTGAGAACCACGAAACAGCTAATTTTCACTTTTTTTAATAAATATTGCAATAACATATAGATTTTTTTCAAAATGTATGCTATAATATTATAATAATATAATTACATACTCTGCGCGTTTGTGAATTTCAACACATAAACGCGCACCGAAAGGATAAATAAATGTCGCAATACACAGAAAGAATCGATAAACTCACGCTTCCCGTAGTTCCCCTGGGCGATGCGGTTGCATTTCCGCCCTTCCCGATAGATTTTGAATCAGACAGCAAGGAGGCTGCTGCTGCAGTCGAAGCTGCCGCCGCAACCGGTATGATGGTGTTCCTTGTTTCCGAGGACGGTGAACTTGCGGAGAACGAATTCCCCGATAATCTTTGCCGAGTCGGAACCGTTGCAAAGATCAGACAGAGTGTCAAGAATGACGGAAGCATCCATCTGCTTTGCGAATGCCGCGCACGCGCATCCGTCATTGATTACAGACGCACGGGCAAAATTGCAACTGCTACACTGATCGCCAAGGAGATTTCTCTTGCCGACAACGGCGGAGTCCGCGGCGAGGCATATTGCCGCAAGCTCCTTGACGCACTCGAGGAGATGCTCGAATTCGTCGGCAAGGCTTCAAGCGCTATACGCACCGAGGCATCAAATATGGTTGATCCCTCTCTTCTCTGCGATTTTATCGCATCTGCAGTTCTTGTCCGTCAGACGGATAAGCAGGCGATACTTGAAGAATTTGATCCCTTTGACCGCTGTGAGCTTCTCATAAGCGTACTTAAAAGCGAATGCGATCTTATGCGCTACGAGCACGAGATCCAGGAAAAGGCAAGGGGCAGAATTGTTCAGGGTCAGCGCGAATATTATCTTCGCGAACAGCTCAAGATCATTGAAGACGAGCTTGGTATGAATGAAGACGATCCCGACGACTGCACCGCAAAGATCAGAAACGCCGACATTCCCGACGAAGTGCGTGAAAAGCTCTTCAAGGAAAACGACCGTCTTTCAAAAACTCCCTTCGGCTCTGCCGAGGCTGCGGTTCTCCGCAACTATATCGAAACAGTTCTCGAGCTTCCCTGGAACAAGAGAACCAATGACCGAGTAAGCGTTGCGGCAGCAAAGAAGATTCTTGATGCCGATCACGACGGAATGAAAAAGGTCAAGGAGCGCATCCTTGAATATCTTGCCGTAAAGCAGCTCTCTCCCGATCTCAAAAACCAGATCATTTGTCTTGTCGGCCCTCCCGGCACCGGTAAGACCTCTATCGCGGCTTCTATCGCAAACGCGATGAACCGCAAATACATCCGCGTTTCCCTTGGAGGCATCCATGACGAATCGGATATCCGCGGACACAGAAAGACATACGTCGCCTCGATGCCCGGACGCATTATAGCTGCTATGGAAAAGGTTGGCGTCAAGAATCCCCTTATGCTTCTTGACGAGATCGACAAGCTCACATCCGACTCTCGCGGAGATCCCGCATCCGCTCTTCTCGAGGTTCTTGACCCCGAGCAGAACAAGACCTTCCGCGATCACTTCATCGAGCTTGATTTCGACCTTTCGGAGTGTCTGTTTATCACCACGGCAAATACGCTTGATACCATCCCGCGTCCGCTTCTCGACCGTATGGAGGTCATTGAGCTTTCGAGCTACACGCGCCGCGAAAAGCTTGCTATCGCAAGAAATCATCTTCTTCCCAAGCAGTCGAAGCGTCACGGTCTTGACGGACGCAAGCTCCGAATGACAGACGATGCCATTTACGAGATCATTGATTGCTACACCCGTGAGGCAGGTGTTCGTAACCTTGAGCGCACGATTGCGGAGCTTTGCCGCAAGGCTGCAAAGAAGATCGTCGAATCAGAAGGTACTGTCAAACGTGTAAACATTGATAAGAAGGACATTACTTCCTATCTCGGAGGCAGAAAGATACTTCCCGAGCTTTCGGCGAAGGAGGATCTTGTCGGCGTTGTAAACGGTCTGGCATACACCGAAGTCGGCGGAGATATGCTCAAAATCGAGGTTGCAGTTCTTGAGGGAACCGGCAAACTTGAGCTTACGGGCTCGCTCGGCGACGTTATGAAGGAATCCGCAAAGGCGGCGCTCACATACATCCGCTCGATCGCGGCAAGATACGGCATTCCCGCAGATTTTTATAAGACTAAAGATATACATATCCACGTTCCCGAGGGTGCAGTGCCCAAGGATGGCCCTTCGGCGGGCGTTACTATGACGACCGCGCTCTGCTCGGCTCTTTCGGGCATTCCCGTGCGTCACGACGTGGCTATGACGGGCGAGGTCACGCTCACCGGCAGAGTTCTTGCCATAGGCGGACTCCGCGAAAAGACGATGGCAGCATATGCCGCGGGCATAAAGACCGTGCTCATCCCCGCCGACAACGAGGTAAACCTTGAGGAAGTGGATGAAGAGGTTCGTGCAAACATTAAATTCATCACCTGCCGCCACGCAGACGAGGTTCTCTCCCACGCGCTTGTATCCGCTCCCTCCGACGAGGTATTTGCGGAAAATGATAAGGGTGACGATGGATTCGAGAACGCGCTTTCGGGCGTAATCATCAAAAATCCCGCGGCAGACATCACTGCAATAAGAGGCAAGGAACATGGCAATTAATATTCAGAATTCAAATCTTGAGATCACCGCGGGCAGGATCGATCAGTTTCCGAGCAAGGCTATCCCGCAGATTGTATTTTCGGGCAGATCGAACGTTGGCAAAAGCTCGCTGATCAACACCATGCTTGGCAGAAAGTCGCTCGCAAGAGTCAGTTCGGCTCCCGGCAAAACCATCACAGTCAATTTCTATAACGTAGACAACAAGATCATGCTCGTTGACCTTCCCGGCTACGGATTTGCAAAGCGTCCCGAGCACGAGCGCAAGCGTTGGTCGGCGCTGACGGACGGCTATTTCACCAACAACCCGAATTTCGACCGCCTCAAGCTCGCAGTTCAGCTTGTTGATCTCGAAGTCGGACCCACGCAGGATGACCTGATGATGATCAACTATCTCGCGCAGATGGAGATCCCCTTCGTCATCGTTGCATCAAAAGCAGACAAACCCAACAAAACCAACCGCGCTAAAGCTCTTGCGCTTCTTCACAATCACGAGGCTATTCCCGAGGGAACCGAGATCATTCCCTTCTCGGCAAAATCGGGTGAGGGCAAGGAGCAGCTCTGGAAGCTGTTCTTCGCGGTCACATCGCAAAAATAAACGAAAATGTTCAGATATCTTATCACCAACGGTCTGGAAGGAATGCAGGGGTATTTTATCTCCCTCGCCCTTTCCCTGCCTATAATTCTTTTCTCTCTGACGATCCATGAGTGCGCGCACGGTTGGATGGCCATGAAGCTCGGAGACCGCACAGCGTATAATCTCGGCAGACTTACTCTCAATCCGATCAAGCATCTTGATCCCATCGGATTTATCTGTATGCTCGTTTTCGGCTACGGATGGGCAAAGCCCGTACCGATCGTCACGCGAAACTTCAAGAATCCGCGAAAGGGTATGGCTTTTTCTGCCATCGCGGGACCGATAAGCAACCTGCTTCTTGGTTTTGTTTTCGTTATTCTTTATAACCTCGCGGCATTCGGATTCAGCCTTGCATTCGGATACGGAAGCTCGATAACAGAAAGAGCGTTTATCATATCGCAGCTCGTTCTCATATTCTTTTCTATGGGTGCGCGCCTGAACGTGTATCTTGCAGTATTTAACCTTCTCCCCGTGCCTCCATTTGACGGTTCGAGATTTTTCTACATCTTTCTGCCGACAAAGTGGTACTTCAAGGTAATGCAGTACGAAAGATACATTATGCTCGGCATTCTTGCTCTGTTTTATTTCGGAATCCTTTCCGTACCGCTTGACTTCATCTCGGGACTGATACTTGACGGCATGTATTGGCTTGTCGGGCTCATCCCGATCTTCTGAGGATATTTATGGAAGAAATCATTTCATACAAGCTTGAGAAATTTGAAGGTCCTCTCGACCTGCTTCTCTCGCTGATCAAAAAGAACAAAATGCAGATCGAGGACATTCCGATCGCCCTCATCTGCGAGCAGTATATTGAATATATCGCAAAGGCGCAAAAGCTCGATATGGAGCTTGCGGTAGAATTTCTCGTTATGGCGAGCGATCTGATGCTTATCAAAAGCAAGATGCTTCTGCCCCGTGAGGAAGACGCGGAAGAGGATGACCCCCGCGCTAAGCTTGCCGATGCGCTTGCGCGTCTTGAAGCGGCAAAGAGCGTTGCGGGCGAGCTTGGAAAGCGATACGCGCAGTACAGCGGTCGTATGGCGAAGGATTCGGAGGATATTTCTCCCGACAAGACCTACGTCAAGGACTACGAGGCAAGCGTTCTCGTTCCCGCGATGCGCCGCGTTCTTGCCGAATACCGCGATACCGAGGCGATCTCGACGGGACTTGTGCGCCCGATAGTAAGCCGCCCAATAGTGCCAGTACGTATCAAAATTATGGGCATTATGAAGCATTTCAAGGACATCGAATCGAGACCATCGCTCGGCGAGCTTCTTGACGAAGCAGATACACGCCCCGAGCTTGTTGCGATCTTCATCGGTGTGCTTGAGCTTATAAAAATGAGGCGAGTGCTTCTTGTTGAAGAGCTCGACGAATTCGGCAATCCTCGCGGAATATCTACGAGATTCAAGGCAAATCCCGAATTTGGCACCGAGCTTCCCGACGACCTTGAGATCGACGGCTATAACGAATAATATATTAAGGTAAACAAAAATGGATCAGGAAAATAAACTTTCGGAAATTCGCAAGATAGAGGGCGCGCTTGAGGCAATACTCTTTGCGGCGGGACATCCCGTCAGCTACGATAAGATCGGCGAAGCGCTCGAGCTGACACCCGGCGACGCCAAAAGGATCGCAGAGCATCTTGCGGAAAAATACAATTCCAATACCGACGGCGGTATTATGATGCTCCTCTTCCCCGATACCTGTCAGCTCTGCTCGCGCGAGGATTATATTCCCTACGTCCGCATAGCTCTCGGCATCCGCAGAGGAGGTAATCTTTCTAACTCTGCGCTCGAGGTTCTTGCTATCGTCGCATACAACCAGCCGGTAACGCGTTCCTTTATCGACACGGTGCGAGGCGTTGACTCGGCTTACGCTGTCGGCTCGCTTATCGACAAGGAGCTTATTGAGCCCTGCGGCAGACTTGATGCCCCCGGCAGACCCACCCTTCTTGCAACTACTGAAAAATTCCTCCGTGTATTTGGACTCAACAACCTCGGTGAGCTTCCCGAGGGCGGTGCGCTTCGCGGCGCAGCTGACGCTCTTCTTGAGACAGAAGAGGAAAACGAACAGCTCTCCATCGATGTTGATGAAGAAACCTCCGAAGAGACGACCGAGGAAGAAGCAGAGGAGCTCTACGTTCCCGACGAGGAATAATTCTACTTAACCACAAGTAAGGCAGGTGATACATCTGATTGCGCTCTACATCATCGGCGGCATATTGCTGTTTTTCGCCTTTATAGCATCGCTGCGCGCCGAGGTCTTAATTGCATATTCGGATGAATTCGCCCTGACAATTCGGGTGCTCGGCATACCGATAAAAATTCTTCCGAAAAAGAAAAAGAAGGTAAAGATCTCCGCCTACTCGCGCAAGAACCGAGCCAAATACGAGGCGGCAGAAAAAGAAAAGGCACTTAAAAAGGCAAAGAAGAAAGCAGAAAAGAAAAAGAAAAAAGACGCCGCCAAGGCAAAGAAGAAGGCTGATAAAGCGGCGGGCAAGGCAAAGCCAAAAAAGCCGATCAGCGAGATCATCGATATGGTACGCGATCTCGTAGCAGTTGCGGTTCTTCGCTTTGCAAAGCATCTTCGCATCCGTGTTGCGCGGCTCCACATCGCAGTCGGAACGGGTGACGCCGCATCAACGGCTATTCTTTACGGTGCGATCGCGCCCACGGTGGCGTGCATCGCGGCATATCTCGACTCAACCTCGACCCTTCGCCATCCGGCAAAGACCGACGTTGATATTCACGCAGACTATCTTTCGGAAAAGATGCAGATAGACATCGAGATCGGATTTTCGATCTGTGTATGGCAGCTTTTCGACATTCTCTTCCGCACGGGCTTCAGGCTCATAAAACATTTGTAAAAATTTATTTGATTCATATATGAAAGGATCTAAAGCTATGGCAAACGAAAACAAGCTTCAGGAAATCATCGCCGCGTCCCTCGAAAATATCCGTTCTATGGTTGACGCAAACACCGTTATCGGCGATCCCATCAACACCCCTCAGGGAACCACCATCATTCCCGTATCTAAGGTATCTCTCGGCTTTGCTTCGGGCGGTCTTGACTATGCAGGCAAGAGCGAGGAGGCAGTTCGAGCTCGTCTTCAGAACTTCGGCGGAGGCGGAGGCACCGGTCTTTCCGTTGTTCCCGTCGGTTTCCTTGTTGTTTCGCCCGACGGAGCTGTTGACATGATCAACGTTGGTATGGAATACAAGAGCGGCCCCATCGAGCAGGTTGCCGATGTTGTTGAGCGCGCTCCCGAGATCATTGCAAAGATCAAGGCATTCTTCGCAAAGGATGCAGAACCCGACACCGAGGAAGAAAACGCATAAAACGCATATATTTCGCCTCACCGAAATATATTTTCATAAGAATATATTTCGAGGTGAAAAATGAATATCCCGCGCAAGCTTCTCGCTTTACTTTTATGCACTCTGACTCTGTTACCCGCTCGGGCTTTTCCCGTTTCGGGTGTACCCGAATATCATACCGCAGAAGAAAACCTGCCGACCGTACCGCTTGATATAGCGACGTCGGCGGGCTCTGCGGTGCTTCTTGATGCAAGCGGATCGAATATTCGCACTTTGTGGGAACAAAACGCAGACAAGCGGCGCGGGCCCGCAAGCACAACGAAGATAATGACGGCACTTGTTGCCGCAGAAAGTATGCCGCTATCAACCAAAATTACCGTGCCTAAGGAAGCAGTAGGAATTGAAGGCTCATCCGTCTATCTGACCGAGGGCGAGGTCTTTACGCTTGAGGAGTTGCTTTGCTGTACCCTTCTCGAATCGGCAAACGATGCCGCGACTGCGGTTGCTATTGCTGTTGGCGGTAGCATTGAGGGCTTTGCCGCGCTTATGAATGAAAAATGCGCGGAGCTTGAGCTTGTCGATACTCATTTCACAAACCCGCACGGGCTTGACCACGAAGAGCACTATACGACAGCGCGCGAGCTTGGGATCATAGCAGCAGAGGCGCTCGAAAACGAGGCTTTGCGGAAAATATTCTCTACATATAAAATGACAGTTACCGCGCCCGAGGGCGGAGTGCGTTTGCTTATCAATCACAATCGGCTGCTTAAGTCGATCGAAGGCTGCATAGGCGTCAAAACCGGGTACACCAAGTCAAATGGCAGGTGTCTTGTTTCTGCGGCTGAGCGCGACGGATTGCGGCTTATAGCAGTCACTCTTGACGATGGCAACGATTGGCACGACCACACGGTGATGCTCGAGGCGGGCTTTGAAGCCTACGAGCGGGTTGAGCTTTGCGAATATACTGACATCGAGCTACCCGAGATAGCTGTGATCAGCGGCGAGCAATCTCGCGTGAGAACTGCTTTATCGGATAAAGTTTACGTAACTCTCCCGAGAACAGGTACAAAAATCGATTACAAGATAGAAAGCATCACTTCCCTTCCCGCACCCGTATCACGCGGGCAGGAGGCGGGGGAGATCGTCTTCACTTGCGAGGGCAAAGAGATCGCGCGCATACAGCTTGTGACCGCCTACGCGGCGGCAAAGAAAAAAGAAAAAGGATTTTGGGAAAGGCTCTTTTCTTGAGTCTTCATATACATATAATAGAATGGAAAAGATCAGACTTCAAAAATATTTTACCGATTGCGGCGTGCTTTCGCGCCGTGCCGCGGAACGCGAGATCGAGGCGGGGCACGTTAAGCTCAACGGGCAGATCGCAAAGATCGGCGACAAGGTCATGCCGGGCGTTGACAAGGTCGTCAGGAACGGCAGAGGCATCGTTTTCAAGAAGAACGTTGCCAAGAGAGTTATTGCTCTCAACAAGCCCCGCGGATATGTTTGCACGGCATCGGATGAGCAAGGCAGAAAGATCGTCACCGAGCTCGTCGAGGATGCGGGCGGCAGACTTTACCCCATTGGACGCCTTGATATGCAATCCGAGGGTCTTCTGCTTATGACCGATGACGGCGAGTTTGCTAACCTTATGATGCACCCACGCCACCATATTCCGAAGGAGTACAAGGTCAGCGTCAAGGGCAAGGTTGACGAAAAGGCGCTTGAGATCCTTCGCTCCGCGCTTGTTATCGACGGCTACAAGATCACTCCCGCTGAGGTTGAAGTGCTTGATACCCAAAACGACGGCGCGCGCCTCAACTTTGTGATCTTTGAGGGCAGAAACCGACAGATTCGCAAGATGTGTGAGGCGGCGGGGCTTACCGTCACGCGACTTCGCCGTGTCAAGATCGGTCCGATCTCGGTCAACGGCATTGCGCCCGGTACTTGGAGAAAGCTCCGCGACGATGAAGTTGCCTGGCTGCGCCGTATGGCAAAGCTGAAGCCCGAAACCAAATACGAAGAAGAATAATATTCGCCCCGTCGGTGCTCTGCTCCGACGGGGTTTTACAATATATTCCGACAAAAGTCGGGGAGAAGCACTATATTTTGTGTTTTCTATGGTAATTTGTGGTAATTCTGCACAAATGCGACGGCATATTTTTGTGCAATCTTTTTCTCTGTTTCCTATTGCAAAATTTGGGGATTTATGGTAAAATATTACTGTAAAAATTATCCATTTGGAGGAATAAAAACGTATGGAAAAGAATATCAAGATACTTATTGCAGATGAAAACGATAATGACCGCCGCAGACTTGCCGATGGGCTTCGCAGATCGGGCTTTCACAGAATTGATGAGGTGCAGAATGGCGAGGGCGTCATTGACCGCATTGCGGGCGGTAATTACGACATTGTTATAGTTGACGTCTGGCTTTCAAAGCTTGACGGCATCGGGATTCTCCGTCAAAGCCGCGCTATCGACTTTGGCGGCGCGCTCCCTCCCCTCTTTATCGTAACCTCTTCGATCTCGAGCCAAAACATTTTCGTCGATGCAATGAATGCGGGCGCGGCGCTTTGCCTGCTCAAGCCCATCGACCCCGCAAGCCTTGCCGAGCATCTTCAAACTCTTGGGCGCGACCGCGCGGTTCGTGAATCGGGAACACCCGACATTGAAACGCAGGTCACAAAGATCATCCACCAGATCGGCGTTCCCGCGCACATCAAGGGCTATCAGTATCTCCGCACGGCGATCCTGCTCACAATCCGCGACAGCGACGTGATCAATTCCGTGACAAAGGTTCTCTACCCAACCGTCGCGAAGAAATATCAGACAACGACCTCGCGCGTTGAGAGAGCGATCCGCCACGCAATCGAGGTCGCCTGGGATCGCGGCGACGTTGAAACGCTGAATTCCTATTTCGGTTACACCATTCAAAACGACCGCGGCAAGCCCACGAACAGCGAATTCATCGCCATGATCGCGGATAATCTTCGTCTTAAATATAAATTGTATAAATAAGCTTGACAAAGCGCGTATTTTGTTGTAAAATCATCTTATCACTTTTATTGGAGTGCTATGATGAAGAATTGTGACAAAATATTTGAATTGCTTAAAGATCACGAAAGACTCGTTGCTGAGGCGACCGATCTGATCCATATTCCCTACCCCGATCCCGTTTTTCGCGGATTTCAGGGCGGTTGCTCGGACGGCGAGAGATATTATTATCAGGTGCTTATGCACTATGAGCTTTCCGACCGCACGAAGGATTATTCCTGCATCGCAAAGGCCGATATGCAGACCAAGCAGGTTATGAAATACAGCGGAGTCCTGCACTTCGACCACGCGAACGACATTACCTACCATCCGAAGAAGAATCTTCTTATGGTGGCCAACAACAAGCCGAATTATACGCGCATAACGCTTGTTGATCCCGATTCTCTCGAGGTTGTCGGGTATGAGGAATCACCCGTGCCGCTCTATGCTTTGGAGTATAACCCAGACCGCGATATGTTCGTGGCGGGAATCTCAGGCAAGCGCGAATTCTGCTTCCTTGACGGTGATCTGAAGCTCATTGATGACAAAACATACCGAACCGTCGAAGCTGATGACAGATGCACCAAGCAGGATATTTGTGCAGATAATAATCTGCTGTACTTTATCCTTTGGGACGGAAAGCACAAGGATATGGACGACTTTCAGAATCGAGTAACGATCTATGATTGGAATGGCGAATATCGCGGCGTGCTCGAATTCAACCTCGGCGCCGAGGAGCCCGAAAGTATCAGTATCATGGGCGGGGAGATATACGCAGTGGTATGCAATAACCGAGCACCCGCTATCTATCATTTTGAACCAATAATTAAATGAATAAAAGCCTCGAAAAAACGAGGCTTTTATCTTTTCTTCTTCCGTCTTTTCTCCACCAGCTCGTCGAGTTCTTCGACTCGTTCGTCGGGAATCGGCTCGGTGCCGCCGGAGTAGCGGGCGGCGGTGTAGGTGTCAAAGAGGGTGTGTTCGAGGTCTTCGTGTGCGAGGTCGCGCTCCATTTTGGCGGGGGTGTATTTTGGGGCGATGCGGTAGCCCTCGCGGATCTTGCCGAACATGAATTCGGTGAAGATGTAGCGGATGCGGGTGGCGTTGTCGGCGTCGTTCCACGGGTGGGGATTCTTCATCTTGTTGCGACGGCGCTTTGAGCCGACGCGCTCCTTGAAAACGAAATCACGCTCGTCCTCTCCTTTGACGCGCTTGCGTTCGATGCCGAGCTTTTTAGCGACTCGTTTGACGATCTTATCAAAAAATTGCGAGACAGCTTTTGCTATGCGCGAGGTAACTTTCGATATTTTTTCTCGCATCTTGCGGTCGAACATTTTTTTGAGCGACTTCCAACCGAGCGATAGTCCGCCTCCGAACATTACAAGCGCAATGCCTTGAAGGACGTAATTTCCTATCGAAAGTGTGAAGATCAGCGCGCCGTAAAAGACGGAAAAGACATAGATAATCGTGAGCACGACGCGGATCGGTGAAAAGCCGCGCGATTCTTTGAGTGCGGTTATGATTCCTTTGATCTTATTCATTTTCCGCCTCCTCACTGAAAAAGAGTTCGGGGAGCGAATACACGCGGACGCCGTTGCCTCTACGTTCAAGCTCAAAGGCGCGGGCGTCGGTCTCGGGAGTCTGACAAAGTACGAAGATCAGTATCTCGGCGCTGTTCTCTCCCGTTTCGAGTAGTTCATCAAGAAGTGCCGGGAAAGATCCGCCGTCGGCGGCGCGCATTGATGCCATAGTCTTGAAAATATCAAGCATGTGCGACTCTCCGCCCTCAAGAGGAAATCTTTGAAGCATCGAGCCGTCCTGACCTTTGCAATTTGCAAAATAGCCGACGCTGTAGCCGTCATAGATCGCCTGTCTGATGATGTAAGCGGAATAGGACAGCGCGAGTTCGGTGAGGCGTTCGTATTCCTCGCCATCAATGCCGCAGTCACGCTCGAGGTGGTAATCCATAAACACGCAAAGACGGCGTGCGGCGCAGAAATCGCGGTCGTTGACCATCAGCGGAGTTGCGCTCCTGCGCGAGCCGAGCCAGGTTTTGGCGCTCGCCTTGAAATTGATCTGCGAAACGGGGTCACCGAAGCGATAGTCGCGGACGCCCGAAAGCGAAAAAGGATCGGCAAAGAGCTGGCGAAGAGCTCGCTCCTCTCCTTGCATCATACTTACTGCGGGGAGTGCCGGATCGATCTCAAAGGGTCTGGGATAAACGTATATATCGGCGGGGCATTCAAAAACTTCCTCGCCAAGTTTTTTGCGCACGATGGCGCTTTGGAGCCTATAATGCCCACGCCTCAGGCATGTCAGCTTATGACGGCGGCGGATACGCATATATGGCCAAAGGTTGAAACGGCTGATAAAATACTGCATTCCGTCCTTTTTGGGCGGTTCAAAGCCCGAAAGGCGGAGCTCGTTATAGAGATATGCTTCAATATCGACTGCAAGGAGCGGGAAGAAGCCGTTATTGACCACGGTTTCGATCAGTTCGACCTCATCGCCCGCATAGACTCCCTTTTCGGTGAACTCGCGCGAATAGGAGATGTTTTTCAGATTCTTTTCGCGCAGTTGGAGGTAGATTTTCCACAAGATCCACAACACAAGCGCCGCGACGAGGAACCAAAACACATATGGGAATACGGGAGACTGAAGGAACTTGACGAAGCCCTCGATCAGCCCTGCAAGCAGTCGGAGAAAAACGTCAACTACTGCGTTCATCAGAGATTCTCAAAGACTGCTTCTGTAGGCACGCGGGTGGATTTGATGATATTTTCAACGATCTCGCCAACCGCGTTCTTTCTGATCCTTGCGGCGGATTCGAGCATTATACGGTGCTCGAGAACGGGATGGGCGGCGCGCTGAATATCGTCGGGAAGAACATAAGAACGTCCCGCGATCGCGGCGTAACCCTTTGCCGCCTTCATCAGCGCAAGCGCTCCACGGGGGCTGACGCCGAGGACAACGTGGGGGTAGGATCGTGTCGCTTCGACTATGTAGGAGATGTATTCCATGAGTTCGGGGCAGATATAGACCTCGGGGAGTGCCTTGATAGCCTCGCAGAGCTCCTCCTCGCTGACGACAGCTTCGAGCTCATCAAGAGGGCTTGCCTTATCAAAACGCGCCAGAATGCCTACGTTTTCTGCGTGGGAGGGGTATTCCATTCTTCCCTTCATAAGGAATCTGTCAAGCTGTGCTTCGGGGAGGGGGAAGGTGCCGAGAGTTTCGACGGGGTTCTGCGTTGCGATTACCATAAAGGGATCGGAGAGGCGCATTGTTTTGCCGTCGATGGTCGCCTGACGCTCTTCCATGCACTCAAGCAGACCCGACTGTGTTTTCGGGGTCGCGCGGTTGATCTCGTCGGCAAGAAGGATATTGGTGAAAACGGGACCGGGAACGAATTCGAACTCGGATGATTTCATATTGAAAAAGTTGATGCCGGTGATGTCGGAAGGGAGAAGGTCGGGGGTGAACTGAATGCGCTTGAAATCGCATCCCACGCTTGCGGCGAGGGATTTGATAAGCACTGTCTTGCCCGTGCCGGGAACGTCCTCGAGAAGAACGTGACCGCCCGCAAGAAGCGCGACGCAGATCATATCGATGGTCTCGGTCTTACCGACGATGACCTTTCCGATATTCTCTTTGATTCGGGTATATACGCTTGTGATAAGCTCAGTGTTTGCCATTTTTGCCTCCGTTTATTTTGTGATTTGTACCGCGCCCGCAAGATAGCGTGCGCTCGATTCTGCAATAGATTCGGCTCTGCTGCCGAGAACGCTGTGGAGCTTAAATATTTTTTCGTGTGCGCGTTTTTCGTCGGAGGCGAAATTGCTTGCCACTCCGACTATATCGCCGCTGTCGATCCACTCAAATAAGCGTTTGCGGCGCAGGAGATTAGTCACGCCGAGAAGAGCTGATGCATCGACAAGTCCCTTATATCCAAGCTTGAAGAGGTCCTTTACATATCCCTCGGGGCAACGGTCGATGTGCGAGATCAGGATCTCGTAATCCGCCATTTTGATGGCATAAAGCGTATCAAGCAGGTTGGTTTCCCAAATGCCCGCGGGCATATCGACGATTATCGTGCGTGTGCCGTAAATTGCGAGCGAGCCGATGTCGGATATGTACTTCAGTCGCTCGTCAAGGTAGACCTCGCTTCCGAGATAGAGCACGGGGCTCTTTTTCGGCATATTCTCCGAAAGAGTGTAAAGGATCTGCTCACGAAGCGCGGTGAATTCCGCGACGCTCATTTTTGCGGGGTAATAGCGCGGAGTCAGCACAGCAGCCGCTACGCCTGCGGAATACAGTGTGCGGAGTCTGTCGGCACATATTTCGATATCCTTTGAGCCGCCGACAAAGCCGGGCAGCACATTGCCGCCAAGATCGATCTGCATCTTCTCCGCCCTCTCTTTCATAAGTGTATTATTATAATTATGAACTATTTTTTGTGTTTTGTCAAGTCTTTTTGTGTAAAATACTTGTCAGATGGGTAAAAGAGTGGTATAATTATATTATAAAACCTAAAGGACGGCAAAAATGAAGCATATACTCCTTATCACAACGGGCGGAACTATCGCATCCGCCGCGGGCGCGGACGGTCTTGTTCCAACAGTTTCGGGCGAGCGTCTGCTTGAGCACATTCCCGAGGTGCGCGACGTTTGCCGCGTGAGTGTGACCTCGCTTTTCAATCTTGACAGCACCAACATGCGCCCGGAATACTGGCTGAGGCTCGCGGGAAAGATTCGCGAAGAATATTTCAATTACGATGGATTCGTCATCACACACGGAACAGACACGATGGCATATGCGGCTTCCCTTCTCCATTTTCTCATTCAGAACAGCCAAAAGCCTATAGTGCTGACGGGCGCACAGACCCCTATGGAGAGCCGCGACACCGACGCACGTGAGAATCTGCGCGACGCATTCATTTACGCCGCTGACGACGATGCCTGCGGCATACACGTTGTTTTCGACGGTAAGATCATTTGTGCCCCGAGAGCGAGAAAGAACAGAACGAGAAGCGCAAACGCGTTTTCGAGCGTCGATTACCCCGAGATCGGATTTATCCGCGGCGGTGCTATGAGATACTATATCAAGGAAAAATTCTCCGAGCCCACGAGGTTTTATAACGAGATCGACACAAACGTGATGCTCATCAAGCTCACGCCGGGTATGAGCGCGGATATTTTCGACTACGTTGCCGAGTGCGCACACGCAGTTATTATCGAAAGCTTCGGCGTCGGCGGTCTTCCCTACTATGACAACGACGAATTTGCGGACAAGATCGAAATGCTTATCGAAAAGGGCGTGCGGATCGTTATCACCACGCAGGTGCCTCACGAGGGCAGCGATATGTCGATCTATCAGGTCGGACTCCGCATCAAGCAGAAATACGAGCTCCCCGAAGCTTACAGCATGACGACCGAGACCGTACTTGCAAAGGTAATGTGGGCACTCCCACAATCCAAGACGGCGGAGGAGTTTGCGAAGATATTCAATACGCCGGTTGGGTGTGATATAATTTAAATGCAGAATGCAAAATGCAAAATGCAAAATTGAACTGATAATTTTATTTATCCCATTATAATTAAAAGGACTGAATCCATAATAAAAGATTCAGTCCTTTTTATATTCAGAATGCAAAATATAACTTATTGCTAATTTTGCATTTTGCATTCTGCATTTTGCATTTACTTATCTTCTTCCTTTTTCTTCTTATTCTTCCTATTGACCACAATAACGATAATTACTATTACTGCAGGAATGCCGGGGAAAATGAGAAGGGTGGGGATGGCTGATACGAGGAACACGGTAAAGTCCATAAAGCCCTCGCCGAAGTTTTGCCAGCTTTCTATGAATGCCTCTGCGATTCGTTCACCGAAGGTGGGCTCGTCATCCTTGATGGGTGTATATTCAACGACCTCGTCGATTGTGAGGTTGACGGTCGAATAAGCAACCTGTCCGTCGTAAGATTTGAGGATCGCCTGATATTCCGCTATCTGCTGTTCGGTTTCGGAGATCTTCTTTTGGAGGGTATACCAAAAGTCATAGTCCTTTGCCGAGTCGATCGAAGCCATCATCGCAAGCAGACTTTCTCGCTCGGTTTCAAGGGTCTTCATTCTCGCCTCGATGCTGTAATAAGTCTCGCTTACGTCCTGCTGAGTCGAGGAGCTGGAGGTTACGTTAAGTGCGCCGCCTATCTGCGAGATAAAGGCATCGAGATTCTCGGCGGGGATCTTGATAACGAGATATGCCGTGCGGCTATACGAACCGTAATGGTTATAGCTTGCACCTGTCACGCGCGACTCGCTGATAAATCCATTAAAAGCCGCTATCGAGGTATTGATCTCTGCCAAAGCCTCGTCATAGGTCTTGGTTTCGCCGTAGACTGTAAAGGTGCGGATGATCTTGCGGTTTGTACTGACAGCATTATCGGTGGTCAGGCTGCCGTCGGGAGCGTAGGAAACACCGCCCGGGGATTCATTCTTTTCGGGTGCCATTCCCATATCCATATCACCCACATAATTCTCCGAGCTCGCCGAGCAGGAAGCGAAGAGGGGGATGATGATCACAGCAGCCAGAATTATGGCGAACAAAGAAACGTAACTTATTGTCTTTTTCATTATGATTCTCCTTTTCTGTTTGATGCCCGGCGGTGCCGGTTGGGGATTCGGTTATTTCTGTTTCTATTATATCACGTATTATATAAATTGTCAACAAAAATATGTGCGGCATATCAAAGCGACGTGCCGCACATATAAATAATTTTACGCGAGCTTTGCAAGAGCTGCCTCGATTGCTGCGAGAGTCTCTTTATACTTCTCGAGCTTTGCTTTTTCGGCGTCAACTACCTGAGCGGGAGCCTTTGCTACAAATCCGGCGTTCGAGAGCTTACCGTCAAGGCGCTTGATCTCGCCCTGGGTCTTCTCGAGCTCCTTCTGCAGACGTGCTCTTTCCTTCTCTGTGTCGATGAGTTCGGAGAGAGGCAGATAGACGGTTGCTGCATCGGTAACGATCTGCGCTGCGTTATCGGCAGAGATCGCGCCCGCGAAATCGGCAGAGACCTCAACCTCAGATGCCGAAGCAAGACGGCAGAAGAAGGGATGGGTTGCGGGAGTGAAGGAATCCTCATACTTGGTCTCAAGGTAGACCTTGGTCTTTCTTGAGGGCGGTACGTTCATTTCGGTACGTCTTGCGCGGATAGCCTTGATGACCGAGATGAGCTTATCTGTATGAGCAGCGTCGGTCTCGAAATCAAGAGCGGCGTCGAACTTCGGATAGCTTGCGATCATGATGCTCTCTGCGTCGCCCGCGTGAGGAAGTGCCTGATAGATCTCCTCGGTGATGAAGGGCATGAAGGGATGCAGGAGCTTGAGGGTGCCTGTGAGAACGTAAGCAAGAACGTTCTGTGCAACAAGTCCGCTTTCGCTTTCCTTCTCCGCAAGGCGAGCCTTGGAGAGCTCGATGTACCAGTCGCAGAAGATGTCCCAAACGAAGTCATAGAGATTCGAAAGGGCGATACCGATCTCGTACTTATCGAGAGATGCCTCAACAGCCGCGCAGAGCTTGTTGAAGCGGCAGAGAATCCACTTGTCCTCGGGAGCAAGTTTGGATGCTTCGGGAAGCTCAACCTTGTCGATGGTGAGGTTCATTCTTACGAAGCGCGATGCGTTCCAGAGCTTATTTGCGAAGTTACGCGCCGCCTCGATTTTTTCGTCCGAGAAACGCATATCGTTTCCGGGGCTGTTACCCGTTGCAAGGGCAAAGCGGAGGGCGTCTGCGCCGTAGGTCGAGATGATCTCGAGCGGGTCGATACCGTTGCCGAGGGACTTCGACATCTTTCTTCCCTGCGCGTCGCGGACAAGACCGTGGATGAGGACGGTGTCGAAGGGGATGGTATCGGTATATTCGAGTGCCGAGAAGATCATTCTCGATACCCAGAAGGTGATGATGTCGTAACCGGTTACAAGGGTGTTAGTGGGATAGAAGTACTTCAGATCCTCTGTGTTATCCGGCCAGCCCATTGTCGAGAAAGGCCAGAGAGCGGAGGAGAACCAGGTGTCGAGGGTGTCGGGATCCTGAGTCATGTGACCGCCGCACTTGGGGCAGGTGTCAACGTGATCTGCTGAAACGACGGTCTCGCCGCACTTGTCGCAGTAATATGCGGGGATCCTGTGACCCCACCAGAGCTGACGCGAGATGCACCAGTCCTGGGTGTTCTCCATCCAATGGAAATAGTTCTTATCGAATCTTTCGGGAACGAACTTGATGCGTCCATCGCGTACTGCCTCGATCGCGGGCTTTGCGAGGGGCTCCATCTTTACGAACCACTGAAGGCTGATCATGGGCTCGATGGTGGTTCCGCAACGGTAGCAGGTGCCGACCTCGTGCTTGATGTTTTCGATCTCGCAGAGGTATCCGCCCTCACGGAGATCGTTGATGATAGCCTTACGAGCCTCGTAGCGATCCATACCCGCATACTTAGGATATGCCTCGGTGATCTTTGCGTCCTCGGTGAGTACAACCTCCATCGGAAGCTTCTGACGGCGTCCGACCTCGAAGTCGTTGGGGTCGTGTGCGGGAGTGATCTTAACGCAGCCGGTACCCTTATCGAGCTGTGCGTGCTCGTCGGCAACGATCGGGATACGGCGTCCGACAAGAGGAAGAACGCAATACTTGCCTATGAGATCCTTATATCTCTCGTCCTCGGGGTTGACTGCAACGGCAGTATCGCCAAGCATTGTCTCGGGACGTGTGGTAGCAACCTCAACGTATCCACCACCGCCTACGAGGGGATACTTGATATGCCAGAAGTGACCGTCCTGCTCAACGTAGTCAACCTCTGCGTTAGAGATCGAGGTCTTGCAGTGAGGACACCAGTTGATGATGCGCTCGCCGCGGTAGATGAGCCCCTTCTTATAGAGGCGCTCGAAAACGTCGCGAACCGCGCGGCTGCAGCCCTCATCGAGGGTGAAGCGCTCACGGGTCCAGTCGCAGGAGGAGCCCATCTTCTTAAGCTGGGAGATGATGCGTCCGCCGTACTGCTCCTTCCAAGCCCACGCGCGCTCGAGGAAGCCTTCTCTGCCAAGGTCTTCCTTGGAAAGGCCTTCCTTGCGCATAGCCTCAACGATCTTCGCTTCGGTCGCGATGGAAGCGTGGTCGGTGCCGGGGAGCCAGAGGGTGCTGTAACCCGACATTCTCTTGTAACGGATAAGAATATCCTGAAGAGTGTTGTCAAGCGCGTGGCCCATGTGGAGCTGACCTGTGATATTGGGAGGGGGGATAACTATGGAATAATGTTCTTTGCTGTAGTCAACTTCGGGGGTGAAGTACCCCTTTTCGGTCCACATAGCGTAGAGTCTGTCTTCAAACTCTGAGGGGTTATAGGTCTTCGGAAGACCCATATTGATCTCGGAATTCATTTTATATCGTCCTTTCAAAAATTAATTTCAAAACAAAAAGCGCCCGCATCCTGGGAAACAGGACGCTTGCGCGCGGTACCACCTGCATTCATACCCGAAGGGTATGCTCTCTCTTTATCCTTTTTCGTGGATAAACCGTTCGGGACTACTGATGTTCGCCCCGACCGCTCCGCGGCGACTTCGTCGGCTTATCTTTACGTGCTCGCACCCACCGCACGCTCTCTTCAAAGCATCTGCCGTCTACTACTCCGCTTCACAGCGTTATTCAAATACTGATTAAGTATATCATTAATTTATCTATTTGTCAAGAGTTTTTTGCGATTTTACAGCAAATTTATCATTTGTTAATCATCACACTTGATTTTGCGGTCATAATATGATATAATATTTATTGTGCCGCACACAAAAAAACTCAACGCGGCAAAGAAAGGAAAAACTAAGTATCTCATGGAAGGCGACCGATTATTTTGGCTTATTATGCTCCAGCTTGTGCTCATTGCGATCAACGCGTTTTTCGCGGCATCCGAAATGGCACTTGTTTCGCTGAACACAAATCTTCTCCGCAAGCAAGCGGAGGAAGGCGACAAAAAGGCCAGAAAGCTATTAGAACTTTCAGAAGAACCCACAGCATTTCTCTCCGCGATCCAGATCGCGATCACCCTTGCCGGATTTCTCGGTTCTGCGTTTGCTGCCGATAACTTTTCCGATCCGCTGACAAAATGGATCTATAAGGATCTCGGCTTCACCGTGATCGGTGAGGAAACGCTCAACTCGATCATGGTCATCCTGATCACGCTCGTGCTCTCCTATTTCACACTTGTGCTCGGCGAGCTCGTGCCCAAGCGACTTGCACAGCACTCGCCCGAAAAAATGGCCCGCCTTGTTTGCCCCGTTGTATCGGCGATCAAAACGGTGCTAAAGCCCATTATATGGGTGCTCACAAAGTCCACGAACCTCTGCCTGCGCATCTGCGGTATCAATCCCCACGAAGAGGAAGAGCAGGTGACCGAGGACGAGATCAGACTTATGGTAGATATAGGTGAGGAAACGGGAACGATCGACGCGAATGCGAGTGAAATGATCGACAATATCTTTGAATTTGACAACAATATCGCACGCACGGTCATGACCCGCGCGATCGACGTTGTGACAATTCATAAGGATTCGAGCGACGAGGAAATATTCGGTATTCTCCGTGAAAGCGCATACTCGCGTTATCCCGTATGCGGTGAGGATATCAACGACATCGTCGGTGTTCTTTATGCAAAGGATTACTATCTTGACCGTCTCTCCCCGAATAAAAATAAACCTCTTGCGGATATTCTCCGCCCCGCTCACTTTGTGCCCGAGACCGTAAAATGCGACGTGCTTTTCCGCGAAATGCAGAAGAGCAACCGCCATATTGCGATGGTTGTTGACGAATACGGCGCGGTAAGCGGTATCATCACTCTTGAAGACCTTGTTGAGGAAGTTATGGGTAACATCTATGACGAATATGACGAGGAAGAAAAAGAAGAGGAAGAAAAGGATATTACCGAAATCGAAGAAAATGTCTGGCGCGTTGCGGGCTTTGCGGAGACCGAAAAGCTTTCCGAGGTCATCGGATTTGCTCTGCCCGAGGATGCTGACTTCTCTACCCTTGGAGGTATGATAATGAACGAGCTTTCCGCCATTCCCGATGACGGGGATGCCGATATCGAAGTTGAAACTTGCGGCTTACATATAAAAGTCGAAAAGGTTGAGGACAGACGTATCGAATGGGCGATCGTTACAAGGCTCGCCGTTCCCGAAGACGAGGACGATAATTCGGATGATTAATACAATAGCGGATGCCGTCGGCATCCGCTTTCTGTTTAATTATCATCCCATATATTATACTGCGAACCGTCGTATCTCTTTGCTTCTCCGGGCTCGTTGAGGTATGGTGAATACATCATTATCGCGGAGTTCTGCACGAGCAGTTCTTCGTCGATGAATTCTCCGTCGATGGTGAATTTTTGCTTATACAGCTCGTTGTGACGTGTATAGCCGCCCCAAATCTCAAGGCGCATCTCGTGATTGCGTTCAACGACTTCGTATTTTACGGTCGGTTCGCTGACAACGCGCCATTCGCCAACGAGATCATCCTTCTCTACCGTAAGACAAAGCTGAAAGACCTCGCTTGTGTCGTTGCGGATCATAAGGTCAACATGGGGATAAAAGCAGGTTGCACCGCTTGCAAAGGGTTGGGTACGATTGGCATCGGGGAAAACGTCATAGCCGTGGCGGTGGCGTTCGATTACTGTAAGCGGAGTGTGAGCGGTCATCCAGAAGATCATATTAGCAAGCTGGCAAAGTCCGCCGCCAACTCCGGGCGTGATCTTGCCGTTGCGGAGTATCATACCGTCAAGAAAACCGCGTCGGTATGTAGGCTTTCCGATAAGGCGCCAATAGCTGAATATTTCGCCCGGGCGCAGAAGAAGTCCGTCCATTCTTGCTACAGCAATCTTCAGATTTGTTACTTTATTTTCCTGCATCCACATCTCAAGATCCTTGAGCTTGCGGCGCATTGGAGTTCTGTGCGTGAAATATACTACTGGCAAGCGCTCTTCTTGACGCTTTTTTGCAAACTTATGCTCCATGGTCAACCATTTCAGCCGACGGCGTGCGCCGTAATAAGCGCATCCGAGCTTAAAACGAAGAGGTGAGCGATCGATGGGTTTTTCCGAGCGTTTCATATTATGTCTTCCTTTCGTTTTTCTTTATTATATCACACCTTAACTCATTTTGCAAGATTTTTTTGCATCGACATTTTCGGGCAAATATTGCGATTGACTTATATTATAATATATGATATAATTATGTTATAAAGAATGAAAGGATAGCGGAAATGGCTAACGTATTTGATTATATACGATGGCGCGGGGACCTGACTTTTGAGCAGTCGCCGCTCAATGAAATCGATGCTCTGATCTTTTGCGAGCTTTCTTATATATTCTTTGATAGCATAGTACCGGAGGATCCCGATGAAGGATACGTCACGCTTACCGAGGCGGCGGAGGTGTTCTTTGAGCGAAACGCGGGGCTTGACGAGATCAGGCTTGGCGAATGGGTGCCGAAGGAGATAGTTCCGCTTTTCAGAATGGCTGCATCATCAAAGAGATTTTCGGAGATCCCTATCGCGCATTTTGTAAACGTCATCGACGATGAAACAGTCGAGCAGTTTTCTGCTATCTCCTTTTTCCCCGATGACGGTAGCGTTTTCGTCGCATACAGAGGGACGGACGATTCGATAACGGGTTGGCGCGAGGATTTCAGAATGGCTTTTCTGACTCCCGTTCCCGCACAAAAGCGTGCCGAGGAATATCTTCTCAAGGCTGCCGAGGGAGCAACGACGATTTATGTCGCCGGGCACAGCAAGGGCGGAAATCTTGCCTTGTGGGCGGCGATGAATTCGCCCGATGAGCTTGCAGAGCGAATCGATAAAATATACAACTTTGACGGACCCGGATTTCTTGACGACATCTGGGAAGGAGCGCATTATGAGCGTATTGCTGACAAAATATCGACGGTCATCCCCACGGGCTCGATAGTCGGGCTGCTGCTCAAATATGACAAAAACTACCGCGTGACAAAATCGAGCGCGAAGAACTATCTTCATCAGCACGATGCGCTGACATGGGAAGTAGAAGGCGTCGAATTCGTTTGCGATGAGGATGTTGCCCCCGACGTCAAGCGCGCAAACGAGATGGTCGGGAAATGGATCTACTCAATGGAGCCCGACGACAGACGCGCATTTGTTGAAGGATTTTTTGATATTCTCTGCTCCACGAGCGCAAAAACCGTTACCGACCTTGCAGAAAACCGTAGCGCGGTCATAAAAGCTTTTTCGAATATCGAGCCGGAAACCAAGCAAGCCCTTATGGCGGGTGTAAAATTCTTTCTCGGCGAGGGCAGATCAGCCATCGCAGAGTCGATACGCGAGCTTTTGAAGAAAAAGCCGGAAGAAGAAGAAACAACAAAAGCGCAACCCACGAAAGCTCCTGCCCAAAAGGCAGTCAAAAAGGTCCGCGTCCGCAAGGCAGTTCCCAAGCGACGGAACCCTGCTGTAATTCGCAGGATGAATAAAAAAGCGCTTTACAAAGCAAGAAAGATCATAAAGAAGTAAAAGAATCCCGACCGCGCGGTCGGGATCATCTTTATATAATATTGATCTGGCACATTTTCATTGTGGTCAGGGCGGCTGTGTGGGTATCGGGAGTTACGCCCGCGCAGGCATCGGCAACAACGGAAACCTCGATCTCGGGAAGCGCAGCCTTGATGAGCATAGCATTGGAAACCACGCAGATGTCGGTGCAAAGCCCGATTAGAGTGACCTCAATCTCCTCGCTTTCCGCAAGTTTGACGATATGATCACAAAGCGCGGTCGAGCCAAAGGTGGGCTTGTCGATGATCTTGCAACCCTCAAGCGCAGGAGCAATCTTGGGATGGATCTCCCAACCCTGCGTTCCCTTGATGCAATGCGGCACGGGAAGGTGGCACCCCTCGCGGGTCGACATATATTCTTCGGGATGGGTGTCGCGGGTGGCGATTATATCCGATTTATCGTATTTTGCAATTTCGCGCAGGACGTTCGGGATGATTGCAACAGCCTCTGCCGTTCCAAGCGCACCGTCAACAAAATCGGTTTGCATATCTATAACAAGCAACAGTTTTCTCATTTTGCACCTCAAATAAATTTCAGAATATCTTCAACGGTTTCAGCAATGTATTTTGCGCCCGAATTTTCAAGCTCTTCTCTGCCGCCGTAGCCGTAAAGAACGCCAATGCAATCAAATCCCTGCTCACGCGCACCGTTCACATCTTGATCGCGGTCGCCGACCATTACGCACTCGCTTACATCAGTAACACCGAAATTTTTGAGAGCATAAGCAATGACCTGCCCCTTCTTTGCGCGCGAATAGTCCATCGTCGCGCCGGCAACAAGGTCGAAATACTTCGTAAGATCAAAATGATCAAGTATCTGCTTTGCGAAATGCTCGGGCTTTGAGGTGGCAAGGATCACCTTTTTGCCCATCTTTCGGACAGCTTCAAGCATTTCGGGAACGCCGGGGTAAACAAGATTTTCAAAGATTCCGCGGTCGCGGTAGTATACGCGGTATTCATCGACCGCCTCAAATGACTGCTCCTCGGAAAAGCCGAAATAAGTCTGAAAAGCCCACGAAAGAGGCGGGCCGACGAAGCGATTGAGCGTGCTTTTGTCCTCGACCTCAATATTCCAGCGCTTCAGCGCATAGGCAACGGAGTTGGTGATACCGATAGCGGAATCGGTCAGCGTGCCGTCAAGATCGAATAACACGTATTTGTATTCTTTACTCATAACAATTCCCCCGAAGGATTTTTATTTATTATACCACAGATAAAGAAAAAAATCAATATTCGCACTTGACATTCCGTAAGAAATGTGGTAAACTATTAAAGCGTAAAATTCGCGGGTGTGACGCGGAAACAATTCCGCCACACCCGCAAATAGAATTTGCGGGTGTGGCGGAATTGGCAGACGCGCAAGATTTAGGATCTTGTGTTAATTCGTGCAGGTTCAAGTCCTGTCACCCGCACCATATCGAGTGTTCATAACGAAACTGAGTTTTGTTAGAACACTCGATACTTTTTTAAGCCTTAGTTTTCTTAATATTGTGTTGTTTGTGAGCATGTTTTCTGCTCATTTTTCTTTTTATCCCGCGATTGCTTCGTAGGTGACACAAACACCTTGCCTTGTGTCTTGGGTGTGAGTGGCTTGCGGTGCATCGGGGATTTCCACGCAACCGATAAAACGATAGTGAATGATGATCTGTTGCACTCTCGATTTGCCTACACCTACAACGTGATGAACCTCTATTCTGTCAATCAGCTCGTGAAGGATTGCAGGGGTAAGTGTTTGCATTTCCATAAACCGCCGAACCGCTTTGATGAAGTTATCCTTTGAGGTTTTCATTTCATCAAGTCTTGCAAGCTGCTCTTGAATATTTACTATCTGCTTTTTCAACTCCGCTTGCTCAGTATCATACTTGTTTGAGAGCTGCATAAACCTTTCATCCGTTATCTTGCCGTTTACATTATCCTCATAGACACGCTCGTAAAGTCGTGATACTTCGTTATTTCGCGCCGTAGCCGTTTGTAAGGTACATTCCAACG
>JAZSOQ010000113.1:0-17599 GCA_045537015.1 Eubacteriales bacterium | reverse complement strand
TTCTTCGCTCATTACTACCTCTTCCTTCGGCTTATGCTTGCTTCGATTCCTCCAATCGGCCAACGTGTAGTACGGAATTCCCAACTGCGCCGCAGCCTTCTTTACTCCGATCTCCTCTGACAAACGTATTGCTTCTGCTTTAAATTCTTTGCTGTAGCTCGACATTTCCTTGTCCTTCTTTCTTCTTTTTCTTTTTATTATACCATATCTTAGGGGATTTGTCGACTCTACTTATATTATATCACATCAGTACGTTTGCCAATTATGCAGTACAGACTCCGCTCTCCTCATTCACCGCTCCCCGCGGTCCCCTTTCCCCGCTGGGGAACGCTGAGGGCTTAGCAATAACTGCTAACTGTTCAGCGAAGATGATTGAGCAATATAATTTTGCATATCAAAGTGGAATATTTTATTGAAAAGCTTTCAGAAACTCCAATACGAGTGCGTAATTATTTTAATAAAAATATTCCAATCTGCCAAAATAAAACTATAGCAATATCCAATGTTCGCTGAAAATCGAAGGAGTGCGAATGCGCCCTTAAGCGTTCCCCAGCGGGGAAAGGGGACCGCGAGGAGCGGTGAATGAGGAGATCGGAGTCTGTACTGTACGAACGACAAGCGTACTGTCTTTTGTATTGCTTAACCAAGAAAGTTTTGTTTGCACTTGCTTATCAATAACTTCCTTAAGTTGACGGCATTGCCCGCAAGTGGGAGGGCATTTTCAAGCCTGCGGCTTGTTTCATCGACAATACAGTAGAATCTTTCTACTCATCGTAGAATCAAATCTATGTTGCGGTTATTGATTTATTCTGAAAAATACGTTATAATATGTTCAGACGCGTCGAGAATACTAAATTTGGAGGTTCATTATGGAACTGATGATTGGTGAAAAACTTAAAAAATTGCGCCAAAGCAAGGATCTGACTCAAGAGGAAGTGGCAACACACCTCGGCATCTCCTTTCAGGCGATCAGCAAATGGGAGCGCTGCGAGGGATATCCCGACATTACAATGCTTCCGATTCTGGCAAATTACTATCAGGTTACGGTTGATGAATTGATCGGAATGGATGAAATTTCGTCTGCGAATAAGCTTGACGCGATCAATTTGCTCTGGAAAGAAAACAGACAGGCGGGAAAGCATAGGGAAAATGTCGCGCTGATGAGGGATGCGCTGAAATCCTATCCCAATAACGCCCTGCTTCTCATTCAGTTGTCGGCATCTCTCGAACGCCTTGACGGTACGGAGTCGGAAAAAAGAGAGTATTTGAAGGAATCGATCGCGGTTCAGGAGCAGATTTTGCGATACTGCGATGATTCGGATGTCCGCGGCGCGGCGCTCTTCAATATTGCAGATGCGCATTACAGATATGGCAATTATGAAAAAGCACTCGAATATGCAAATAAATTGCCGAATTTGTTTAAGACTCGTGAAACGGCGTTGGTGCGCATACTGAAGGATGACGAGGAAAAGAATAAAATCGCAAGATCGGCAATCGAACCGCTCGCCTGGCTGCTGTCATACCATCTTAATGCCATAGCCGAGACAGAAAATGACATAGAGTACAAGGAAAAAGCCGTGAAAATACTCGACATCTTGTTTGCCCAAAACGAAAGTGATTTAATTAAGAATATCAGAGCAAAGATGACGAAATAAGCGCCCTCGGTGGAGTTTTTCTGCGGGTTTGCAGAGGTAATTTGGTGCCTGCATAGAGATTTCGCCGATATCCGAGTAATTTTGTATCGGCAAATCGGGACCTATCCCCCACCCCCTTCCCGTAAACCGGGAAGGGGAGATTGAGAGTGCGGCTCCATTTTTCATTTTTTGAATAACAGCACGCCAAAATACATTATTTACCAAAAAATAATACCGCAGAGTGGAATATTCCCTCTGCGGTACAATTAATTATACCATATTTTTTGCCGAAAAACAAGACTTGCTTTTTATTTTTCTTTATGTTATAATGTCAAAAATAAAGTTGATCTTCATAATTCAACCGTTGCTTCATTTGAGTTCGCAAAATACATCGTGTACTTTTTCTTCGAAAAACGATATAATTAGGCTACAAAAGCGCTTTTGAACACTTTATAAAGGAGAAAAACTATGTTAATCGGAAGTATGATCAAGAAACTGCGCCTCGAAAGAAATATGACACAGGAACAACTTGCCGAATGCCTCGGTGTATCGACGAATGCGGTTTCTCAATGGGAGCGTGACGTTACCGCGCCGGACATTTCGAATATTCCGCTTCTTGCGAATATTTTTGAAGTCAGTGCGGATATTCTTTTCGGGATCGACATTGCAAAGAGCAAAAAGGCGGCGGAGATCGAGAAATTCATAGAAAAAGAAAATGAGCTTCACAGCCTCGGAAAGACCGATGCCCGAATTGAGCTTTGCCGCGAGATGCGGAAGAAGTACCCGAACGACGAAACGATGCTCTATTACCTGATGCGTGCCTTGCAAATTGCCGACGGAAATGCCGATGAGGTCATCGAGCTCGGTGAGCGATTGATTGACAGCAAAAACACCGAGTACAGATACGGTGCGATCCGAGGTCTTTGTTTTACCTATCTTCAGGATAAAAACGACCGCCCAAAGGCGTTTGAATATGCGGAAATGGTGCCGGAAGCGGAAGATCTGCGTGTTTATGTACTTGAAGGCGAAGAACTCGTCGAGCATTGCCAAGCGTATTTTTGGAAAGCGTGTGACCGGATGTATCTGCAGATGCGATATTTGCTTTCATGCAAGGAGAGCGGATATTCCACCGAGGAACGACATTCGATGCAGAAAATGCTTTATGATATGTTTTATATGATTTTCCCGAACGAGGATTTCGGCTTCTGGGAAGACCGCCTCGGCAGACTTTGCTTCTTTATGGCGGTGGAGAGTATGAAAGCGGATGATCATGAACGCGCGATCGGAGAGCTTGAGAAAATGGCATATCATTTTGAGAAGCTTGAGGATTTTTCGGTCATCAAGCACACCTCGCCCCTTGTCAACCGTCTGACGATCGATCGCTCAAAGAACACCGTAAAGCATACCGAAGAAAGCACTGCAGCATCATATCTGAGGTATCTTGAGAATCAAAAAGCGGTTTTTGAGCCGATTGAGAATGATGAGAGATTTATAGTTATAAAGGAGAGGCTTGCGAAGGTATAATATGATAAAAATCCCCGAACGATCGGGGATTTTTATGTAGAATCATGAATCAACAACGACAGTCCATTCGACCGTAACCGAATTGCCTTGATCGTCTTTTACGATGATGTCAAAAGTTCCGGCGGAACTTCTTGCGCTGACCTTCCAAGTCCAGGTTACTTCACCGCTTGGATCGCTGATTTTGGGCTCAAGATCTTTTGAAGTTGACGGACCGGATTTGTAGTTGACTTCGATATAGTATTTTGTATTGGCTTTGCCGCGTATGATGACGGAAACCGATTCATTTCTCGAAGCGGTCACGGGCCACGATACGATCGTAATGCCCTCGTCGGTTGATGGAGATACTGTTTCTTCGGGAGCGGTAGTGATCTCGGGCTCAGCGGTAGTTTCGGAAATTTCGATCGTACTGCCGTCCGCGCATACCTTGCACGCGCGCTGCTTCCCGATTGCTTTTGCATCGGTAGCGTAACCCGAGTAGATGAACACGCTATCAGCTAAAGTACGGCAATCATTGCGGTAATGCCATACATATCCTTCGGTTACCCAATATACAATTCTTGTGTTTTCGGGAATATTTGTAGTTTCGGGAATATTTGTAGTTTCGGGAATATTTGTAGTTTCGGGAATCTTCGTGGTCTCGGGAATTCTCGTGGTTTCGGGAGCTCTCGTAGTTTCGGGAGCTCTCGTGGTTTCGGGGACTCTTGTAGTTTCGGGAGTTCTTGTGGTCTCGGGAGTTCTTGTGGTCTCGGGAGCTCTCGTAGTTTCGGGAGTTCTCGAAGTTTCGGGGACTCTTGTAGTCTCGGGGGTTCTTGTGGTTTCGGGAATACTTGTTGTCTCCGGAGCTTTTGTCGTTTCAGGCGTTTTTGTGGTCTCAGGAGAACTTGTAGTATCGGTACTGCGTGTGGTTTCCGGCTGGTTCGTGATTTCCGAAGATAACGTTATTGTTGTTTCTTCCGATGTGTTATCTGTTGTTTCGTCGGGGATTATTACTGTTTCGGCTTGTGTTTCAACGGGTGGATTTTCTTCAAAAGTTATTTCGCTTGTTGAAATGTTTGCGGTGGTTTCGCCGCCGTTCGATTCGCAGGATACGAATATGAATGTAAGGCAAATTATAACCATACAACAGCAGAAAGCGCGTTTGACAAGTGTTTTCATATCTTCTCCATAATTTTTCGTTTTGATTTGCTAATTATACCACATATTTTTCTGTTTGTAAACAGGATTTGTGATTTTTTAATATTGAACAAAGCGAGCCTCACCGCAAGGGCGAGGCTCGGTTTGTTCCGAACGGTCGGCAGGGGTGCCGCCCGTTCGAAGCGCAGGGGAGAGTTTCGAGCTCTGCGGAGCTCGACTTAAGGCGCTGCCTTAAGAAACCGCAAACTTTGAAAAGTTTGATCAAACTTTCCTGCTGTTATTCTTCTTCGTTTTCGAGGGATTCGGCTACTTTGAGCATGATCGCGCACTCGATTCTCTTCTTGAACAGCTTACATCCGTATTCGTAGACGCCGTTTACGCTGCCGGTTGCGTGGTAGGAGTTCGCGGCGCAGCCGCCGGAGCAGTAGAGTCTTGCCCAGCAGTCGCGGCATTCCTCTCTCGAATATGCCGAGCAGGAGCGGAATTCGTCGCGGATGGCGTCGTTCGTCACGCCCTTCCAGATGTCGCCGAGGAGGTATTTCTCGTCGCCGACGAACTGGTGGCAGGGGTAAAGGTCGCCCCAGGGGGTGACAGCCATATACTCGGTGCCCGATCCGCAGCCGGAAATTCTCTTATAGATGCAGGGGCCGCCCTCGAGGTCAAGCATGTAGTGATAGAAGGTGATCGGCTTGCCCTTCTTCTTGCGGTCCATCATCTCAAACGCGAGCTTTTCGTACTGATCGTAAAGCACGGGCAGATCCTCGTCGCCGAGCGCGTAGGGGTCGCCGGGAGGGCAGACTACGGGCTCCATCGAAAGCTCGGTAAAGCCTTCGTCAGCCATGTGGATGATGTCAGAGCAGAAATCGGTGTTGAATTTGGTGTATGTACCGCGCATATAGTAGCCCTTGTCGCCGCGGCGGGTGACGAATTCCTTGAATTTCGGAAGGATCAGGTCATAGCTGCCCTGACCGTTCACCGTCTTGCGGAGATTATCGTGCACGTGGCGTCTGCCGTCGAGCGAGAGAACGACGTTGTCCATCTCTTTGTTGGCAAAGTCGATGACATCGTCGTCGATCAGCACGCCGTTTGTCGTCAGCGTGAAGCGGAAATGTTTGCCTGCGGCTTCTTCGATAGAACGCGCGTAGGCAACAAGATCCTTGACGACCTGCCAGTTCATCAGCGGCTCGCCGCCGAAGAAGTCAACCTCAAGATTGTGGCGCGTTCCCGAGTTTTCAACGAGAAAATCGAGCGCGCGTTTGCCGACCTCGAAGGACATCAGGGCTCGTTCACCGTGGAAACGACCCTGCGCCGCGAAGCAATATTCGCAGTTGAGGTTACAGGTGTGCGCGACGTGCAGGCAGAGAGCCTTGACGATGTTGGAATTGTTCTTGAGCTTGCCGACGAGGGGAGCATAGATGTCCTCGGCGTAAAGCTTGCCGTCGGCTTTAAGCTCCTCGACGTCGGAGATCGTGTCGCGGATGTCCTCTTCGGTGATACCCTCGTAGGCAAATTTTTCAAGGCAGATCGAGACGATCTCGTCCGCCGACTTGGTTTCGTAGAGATTTATGACGTCATAGGCAAGATCATCAACCGCGTGAACCGCGCCCGAGCCGACGTCAAGGACGATATTGTAACCGCCCAGTTTATAGGAATGGATCATTTTGTTGTACCTCCGGATTACTGATCTGAGTTTGCTTTTGCCGTTGTTATGGAGGCAATAAGCTTTCTGCGAATAGATCCGCATTTATTTAACAATCTTATATATGTTTCTTTATCTATTGAATTGGTTTTGTAAAGGATTTCAAGCCAATAATCGGTTTCATAGCATTCTTTGAGCGAGATTTCCAATTTGTGAATGAAGTCTGCGGAACTTTGCGCATATTTGGCTTCTGCGGAATTAGCTCCAATGGAAGAACAGGATCTTAATATTTGATTTATGAAAACACTTCTTCCTTTGATATTATCGCATATTTGCGTAATTTCAACGGTTAATTCTACTGATAATTCGCGTATAGTGATATTATTCATTGGTTAACCTCGTTTCTTTTGTAAACACGATATATTCGCTATGCTCATACGATATATAAATACGATATATGGTTTGCCTTTGGCAAACCATACGATATGTTCGCCGAAGGCGAACGTGAAATCACGCCCCGAAGGGGCATATCGTGCCGAAGGTATATCGCACGCTCTGCGTATATCACAGATCCGCAAGGATCTATATCGCAAAATAAGCCGCCGCTATTTGCGGCGGCTTATTTTACTTACTTTGCCTTCTTCTCACAAGCCTGGTTAGCAACACCGCAAGAGGTCTTGCAAGCGGACTGGCAGGAGGTCTGGCACTCGCCGCATCCGCCGTTCTTAACGGAAGCCTTGTGGTCACGAGTATTGATAGTACGAATTCTCTTCATAATAAAATTCCACCTTTCAAATATTAAATATGCACTATATAGTATAAATGATTTTGGCGCATTTGTCAAGAGGTTTTGATGATTTTTGGCGAAATCCCCGAATTTTTCAGCATTTCGAGGTGATTTTTTATTTCCTCGGTGACTCTTTCACCCGGCAGGAGCAGGGGAACACCGGGGGGATAGACCCAAACGTAGGCGTTTGAGACCTCGCCGCTGTCGGGAAGGTCGAGCCAAACCGCGTCGGTAAGCGGGATCTCTACGGGCGGCAATTCGGTGATGAAGGAGGGATAAGTTCTGCCTTCTGAATATTCTGCCTCCGCGTCGAGTGCCATAATAGCTTTTGATAAAGCCGACAGATTCTCACGCGTGTCGCAGACTGAGGTCATGCAGAGAAGATAATCGGAATGAACCATTTCGGGCTCGATACGGAATTTGTTTCGAAGAGCATCGGCGAGAGACGAGCCCGTGAAAGACGTGTTTCTCGTTGAGATCGAGATCTTACCGATGTCATCGGTCTTGATGAGCCTCAACTTTTCGAGTTTGGTCGAGGCATAAAACTCATCGAGAAGCGTGCTATAATTATCGAATACTTCTTTGCAATCGGATAAAATATCGGCGCATTTTGCGATCGAGTTCATTAATATATAGGAAGGGCTGCTTGTTTCGAAGATGCCGAGATTGCGCGCAAAGGATGAGGAATATTTCTCATTGAAAACGATACCGATCGCTGTCTGCGTCAGCGCGGGAAGGGTCTTGTGTAGGCTCGTGACGGCGATATCCGCGGCGCGCGGAAAGTCGGGAAAATGCTCGGAAAAACCGAGATGTGCGCCGTGAGCGGCATCGACAAAGAGCGCGGCACCGTGTTTTTGGCAGACTTCCGCGATCGCGTCGATGTCCGAGATCACGCCCTCGTATGTAGGTGAGGTGAGGATCACGCAGGTCGCGCCGTTTGAGCGCGCAAATGCACCCTCGACGGCTTCCGCTGTGATCGCGCCGCAGATGCCGTGTTCCTCGATTATAGGCGGGAGAATGCAGGTGGGGTTCAGGCGGCATATCTCGATCGCGTGCCATACCGATTTGTGGCAGTTGCGCGCGACGATGACGGAATCGTTCGGCTTTGTCAGTGTTCTGATTCCCGCAAGAATTCCGCAGGTCGAGCCGTTCACGAGGGGATGAGCCGATTTAGCGCCGTAAAGCGAGGCAAATCTTTCGCAGAGCGAGCCGATGATGCCGCCATCCTCGGGATCGTGCAGATCGTCCGCACCGTCGATCTCGGTTATGTCTATCTCGTAGGGCAGAGAATTGCCGAGCAATTCGACATTCCTCTTATGCCCCGGCATGTGCATCGGGATCGCGGAGGCGGTTATTTCTTCTATCTTTTTTTGAAAATCAGTTTTCATTCTTCTTGGATTTTTTGACGAGTCTGCCGATTATCGAAACTGCGATCACGGCCGCGCCTACGATATAAGTGGGCCAGAAAATGTATGAGTACATCACGAGCCAATCGAACATCGTCCAGCTTTCAATCGAAATTTTGTATATTCCGAAAGCAAACGGCAGTATGAAAGGAATGATTCCGATTATTAAGATAATGTTCCAGATGAGGTTCTTTTTCATAGGGTTCTCCTTAATAGAGAGGTGTAAACCTGATTTGCTAAATAATTTCATTCGGCAAAGGGTGACAGAGCCAATACTTCCCTACAATCGGGAAGTATTGACTCTGTCCAAAATCGAGAAGCAGAGCTTCACGATTTTGAAGCACGGTCGCGAAGGCTGAAGCCTTCGCATTAGTTCGAGACGCTGTCTCGAGCTCTGCGAACTTTTGAAAAAGTTCGATCAAAACTTCAATCTGGATTAATTAAAATGAAAATTTTCGAGCGCAGCGAGAAAATTCACCACACCTCTTCACTTTTCACTCTTCACTTTTCACTTGCGTAAGCATCCAGCGCGGCGGGTACGTCTCCGTGTTTTTCGAGCAATTCAGCGGCGTGCTCCCGATCTGCGCCCGACAGCTCCATAATGATTCGTGTCGCGCGTTCGACGAGCTTTTCATTGGTCGGGCGGACGTTTACCATAAGGTTCGAGCGCACCTTGCCCGTTTTTATCATCGCGCAGGTGGAGAACATATTAAGTATCAGTTTCTGTGCCGTGCCGGCTTTGAGTCTTGTTGAGCCCGAAATGACCTCGGGGCCGACAAAAACCGAAACGGCTATGTCACAGTGATCTTCCATAAGCGAGCCGGGGTTGCAAGTTACAGAAATCGTCTTGCATCCGAGCTCTTTTGCCTTTTTCAGCGCGCCTATGACGAAGGGTGCGCGACCCGATGCAGAAAGTCCGATGACGACGTCGCCTTTGGTCGCGCCGTCGGCTTCGATGGCGGCTATACCCTTTTCCTCGCTGTCCTCGGCGTTCTCTGTCGCGCGGAAAACGGCTTCCTTGCCGCCCGCGATAACGCCGCGGAAGAGGTCGTAGTCAACGCCGAATGTGGGCGGGCATTCGGAGGCGTCGACGATTCCGAGTCTGCCCGAGGTGCCGCAGCCGATGTATATGACGTGACCTCCCGCCTCGATCGTTTCGCTTATCATATCGATAGCCGCAGCAATCTCGGGGAGCGCTTCGTCGATGCCGTCCTCGACGGCGCGGTTTTCCTGATTGATGAGGCGCACCATTTCGAGCGAGGAAAGCTTATCAATGTCCATTGTCCGAGGGTTTCTGCCCTCGGTCTTCAGAATGTCGTAATTATCTCTCATATCAATATCTCTTGGGCTCGAAGCCTTCAAATACGGGGATGTCACCCTTTGCCTTGGCTTCGCCGTAAAGCTCGGGGGTGTTTACGGTCCAGGTGAAGGTCAGGACGTTATAAAGCTTCTTGCAGATCACGAGGGGCAGGAGTTTGGGGTGGCGGCAGTCGTAGGAGATGTAGTCGGGTTGCGCGATGCAGTTGAGCACCATTGTAGTCGCGAGGAAGCGGGTGAAAATGTTGCCCTTGTGTCCCTTTGCGAGGAAGTTCGAAACGAGCACGCCGCGAACCACTCTCGGGCGGTTTTTGCGATACCAGGAGATGAGCATCGGGTTGAAGGATTTGACCGAATAGAATCTGTCTTCCTTGTCGAGGAGCTTCGCAAGCTCCACGCAAAGGCGGGTATCGTTGCCTTTAAGCTCGATGCAGAGGGGAGTCGTGGGATCGATCCCCGCGAGGACGTCCTCGAAAAGCGGGATCCTTTCGTAGGTACCCTTGATCTCCATCCAGGAAAGCTCGGAAGCTGTCTTGGAGTCAACGCGCTCGGTGCGGTCGCACATACGCTGGAGGGTGTCATCGTGGAAAACGACGACCTGATTGTCCTTCGAGAGGCGGACGTCGAGTTCGATGCCGTAGCCCTCGCGCTCTGCGGCGTAGAAAGCCTGCATTGTGTTTTCAACGGCAAAGTCGCCGTGTAGTCCGCGGTGGGCATAGTCCACCTTGAGGGGTTCGACCGAGGTCTTGGGCTGAGGACGGGGACGGAGAAGGAAAACGTAAAGTGCGGAAAGAACGATAAGTGCGAGAAGGATATAAACTATGATCATTTGAATTTACCTCATTTCGTGGGTTTGGAGTCGCCGTGACGGACGAAGAGCATTGTGATGAACGCGCCTGCCGCGAAGATTGCGGCGTATGGGAAGAGAATTTTGAGTCCGAAGGAGTCCATAAGGTAACCGGAGACGACGGGGGTGAGGGTCTGTGCCGCCATACTTGCGGTGTAGTAGAAGCCGGTGTATTTACCGACGTTGCCGCCGCGCGCAAGCTCGACGACCATGGGGAAGGAGTTGACGTTGATGGTCGCCCATCCGATACCCGCGATGGCGAATAGGATCATCATAACGGGCAGGGGAGTTCCCGCGTCAAGGAATGATGCGGTGAGGAACGCGCCCGAGAGCATAATAACGCCCGCGAGGATGGTCTTCTTTCTGCCAAACTTGGTAGCGATGAAGCCGACGGGGAGGTATGCGATGAGTGCGGCAATGTTTGCGACGAGAAGGGTGGAGTTGTAGTCAAGCTGGAGCACTCTGCCCGCATAGACCGAGTATTTGCTCGTTACGGCGTTGTAGCCGAAGAACCAGAGCACAACGGATGCAAGAAGGAGTATGAGCGAGAGCCTTTCCGCTCCCGAAAGCTTGCGGTCGCCCGCTGCATCATCCTCGTCGTTGCCTTCTTTGATGTCGTGCTCACGGCTGATCTCTTCCATTTCCGCAACGAATTTGCGCTCGCGGACGGTTGAAAGGAAGATCACAAGGCTGACAAGCATAATTCCCGCAACGATGCAGAAATAGCCTGTGTAGGGCATATACGTGTTCTTGGTCGAGCCCGTGGCGAGGATCATACCGAGTCCGAGGATAAGGCTTCCGCCGATGGTGCCCATCAGATTGATTACGGCGTTAGCCTTGGAACGCAGGGGACGCGGCGTAACGTCGGGCATCAGCGCGACTGCGGGCGTGCGGAAGGTCGCCATTGAGAGGAGAAGAACGAAGAGCACGGCAATGAAGGTTATCAGCGCGGAAGGATCCTTGCCGACGATCTCGCGTGCGATATAAGCCGAGCGCGCGGGAACGACGAAATTGGTGTAGTCGGGGTTCGCCTTGCCGTTTTCAAGCGTGGGTGAGAGGGTAAGGAAATCCTCGCGGGAGAATTCATCCGAGAGGGTGTATTCAACGCCGTCGGGAGTTGCGAGGGGTGAGCCGTAGTCATAATCGTAAAGGACTGCGCGCGCTTCCTCGGAGTTGATGTCGGCAATGTTTCCGAGGCGGTCAAGCTGCATCGAATCTACGAATGAGAGCGAGATGAGTGCTACCGCCGCGATCAGAGTGCCGAAGATGATGAAGGGCGTGCGGCGTCCGAGCTTGGATCTTGTCTTATCCGAAAGAATGCCGAAGAGGGGAAGAAGGAAGAGCGCGAGAATGTTGTCGATAGCCATAATTGCGCCCGACCAGAACTGTGACATACCGAAGCGGTCGGTCAGGATCTTGGGAACGATGGTGTCATAAGCCTGCCAGAAGGCGCAAATGAGGAAAAATGCGAATCCCACGCAAAGCGTGCGTTTGTAATTCAGTTTCATTTTTGGACTCCTTGATTGAATTTATTGAAAACTATATTGCAATTCGATACGAAGTTTAGAAGGATATGTTCGCACTCTCAAAATCAGCCTTCCCCGGTGGGGGAAGGTGTCACGAAGTGACGAATGAGGCGTTTTAATAAGATATTGTTTTTCGAGCAAAGCGAGAAAATCTTCCCGTTTTACCTAATAAAAGCAATTTCTTTATTAAATTTTGCAAATATCCTTCACATTGTTTTCTTTTGCAATCTGAATTCAGAATGATCATTTTACGTGCTATGTTTTGGAAGATTTTCGCCAAGGCGAAAAACGGTATCTTATTAAAACGCCTCATTCGTCACTTCGTGACACCTTCCCCCGCCGGGGAAGGCTGATTTCAAGAGTGCTAACATAGATTATAGAGATTGAATTTTGATAATTGTCTAATGAACAATATTTTTTGAAAAATTAAGATTTTTTCTTATCAAAAATGTACTTTGCTTTAAGAACTGCCGCGATGGTTTTGCCGTCGGTTATCTCGCCCAAGACGCACATTTCTGCGAGCTTGTCGAGCGGAATTGCCTCAACGTCGATGAATTCGTCGTCATCGGGGTCGGTCTCGCCAATCGAAAGACCCTCTGCTATATACATCGAGATGACCTCGCCGAGAATCGCGGGGGAGGGGACGAAGTCGCCGATGTGGGTCAGGGTTTCGCAAACGGCACCCGTTTCCTCACGAAGCTCTCGCAGAGCCGCCGCGGGTCGGTCGGTCTCACCGGGCTCGAGCTTGCCCGCGGGAATTTCAAGGAATACGCGCCCGTGCGTGTAGCGGTATTGGCGCACGCAGAGAACCTCACCCTTTTCGTTTATCGGAACGACGCAAACCGCACCCGGATGCCCGACGTACTCGCGCGTAGCCTCCTTGCCGTCGGGGGTGCTCACGCGGTCGACCATAACGTGAAGTATCTTTCCAGAATAGACCTCGCACCCGTCAATGCGCCGCTCGGTCATATCAATACTTTGCATATTATCACCTCAAAATATTATTTTATATTTATACAGAATAATTATACACCATTTTTTCCCTCTTGTAAAGATTTTTTTGCATACTTACGCACCTCTTTTGAAATTTCTATTGCATATTTGTGCGAATTGTGGTAGAATTATAGCGATATTAGGGCTTTCTGAATAAAACGCCTACTAACGGCGCCACCCCTCATCCGGCGCTGCGCGCCACCTTCTCCCAAGATCCGGGAGAAGGCTGAATTATAATTTCGCTTAATACTTCTAACTATTGTTGGATAGCTTAACTAAAAATTGTATTCTAAAAGCAAATACAAATAATATCTTCATTCAAGGTTTTTACGAGCTTCGGTATTAATAATTTGAAATTTTTATCCGTTCTATATCACTATAACTGATGTTTGCAGTTGCTATATAAGCCTTCTCACGGACCTTGGGAGAAGGTGGCAGCCCTTGGGGCTGACGGATGAGGGGTGGCGGAGTCTGTATTTGCGGAGAAAACAGAAATGACTAATTTTGAAGTACAGCAAATAGCAAAATGTACGATGGAGTATATCAAGGGCAAAATCAAATCTGGAATGAATCTTACCGAGATTCGTGTATTGTGCGAAAACAGGATGCTTGAGCTCGGAGCAGATTCCTTTTGGTATTGGGATGTAGGTGCTTTTGTCTTTTCATCGGATGAAACAGTTCTTTCTGTTTCGGGAAAGAAATACAGAACTGCCGACAAACTGATAGGCGATAATGATATTATTACTATTGATTTGAGTCCTTCTAAAGAATCCGTTTGGGGCGATTATGCACGAACAATAATTATCGAAAACGGTGCGGTTGTTGAGAATATTGATGTTATTCAAAACTCGGAATGGAAAAAAGGACTCCTCATGGAAGAAAAAATTCATAAAGAACTGCTGAAATTCGTTGATCGAGATACCACTTTTGAGGAGCTGTATTATCATATGAATGACTATATAAATTCCAACGGTTTCATCAATTTGGATTTCTTGGGTAATCTCGGTCATTCCATAGTACGAAAGAAATCGGATCGGATTTATATCGAAAAAGGTAATCAGCGCAAGTTGAGCGAGACCGGTTTCTTTACATTTGAGCCACATATTGGTATAAAAGATTCACTTTACGGTTATAAGAAAGAGAATATATATTATTTCAATGGTGATGTTTTGACAGAGTTATAAATTGGCAAAATGAGGTGACAATATGCAACTTGACGATACACGCACGCGGGCTTTGCTTGGCGAGGAGGGCGTGAACAGATTGAGATCGGCGCACGTTGCGGTCTTTGGGCTTGGCGGCGTGGGCGGACATCTTTGCGAGGCTTTGGCACGCGCGGGAGTCGGTGAGCTGACCGTTATTGACGGCGACACGGTTTCGGCGTCAAACGTAAACCGCCAGATCATCGCGACGCAGGATACCGTCGGCAGGTCGAAAGCCGATGTTATGGCGGAGCGGATACTTTCGATCAATCCCGAATGTAAGGTGCACGCGGTCAACCTCTTTTATCTGCCCGAAAACGCCGACGAGATTGACCTTTCGCAGTTTGATTTTATTGCCGACGCGGTCGATACCGTCGCGGCGAAGGTCGAGCTGATATGCCGTGCCGATGCGGCGGGAGTTCCCGTTATCGCGTCGATGGGCGCGGGAAACAAGCTTTATCCCGAGCGGTTCCGCATTTCCGACATCAGCAAAACGAGCGTCTGCCCGCTTGCGAAAATTATGCGGAAGAAGATGAAAGAAAAGGGGATCAAAAAGCTCGATGTCGTCTGGTCGGACGAAGAACCGATCAAGGCGCAGGGACTTGAGAGCGAAAACGGCAGAAACACGCCGGGAAGCTTGTCATTTGTGCCGGGAGCGGTAGGGTTGATTATGGCGGGACATATTATCCGAAAGATAGTGCAGAGTTAAGGTGAATTTTCGCCGAGGCGAAAATTTTCGGTTTTAGTGGAATAGCAAGTGCGAACAAAGCTTTCTTGGTGTCCCCTCATCACCCTCTGCGGAGGGAGCTTCTCCCAGGAGAAGCCTGGGGTTACTGTGAGCTTCGTTTGGTATTGTCTAATATTCGTATCATTAATTAAATGAAATTGAAATTTGCCTTGGCAAATTTCTACCTTTGCATTCCGCTTTAGCGGAATATTTAGCTCGCGCAAAGCGCGTATTTAGCTTTTGCATAGCGAAAATTTAGCATTTCTCTAACAGAGAAATATTTAGCTCAAAGCGACAGCTTTTCCTTAGGCTTCTCCTGGGAGAAGCTCCCGCCGCAGCGGGTGATGAGGGGACACCGAGTGCGCCTATGTTCGCACAATCTTTCATAGATTAATAATTTTACTTTTCTCAAAAGAAAGGAACATAAAATGAAATTCGACAGAGAAAAATACTTATCATATTGCTTTGACACTGTGAAGCGGCTGATGGACGTGCCGTCGCCGAGTGGATATTCGCGCGAGATCGCTTCGTTGCTTGCGGATATTGCGGCTGAGCAGGGTCTTGCTTTTGAGGCTACCAAGAAGAGCTGTTTCTTTATGACTTATGAGGGCAAGGATCATTCTTCTGCGCTTGGCGTTGCGGCGCATTGCGACACTCTCGGCGCGATGGTTCGCTCGATCGACGGAAACGGCGACCTCAATTTTGCGCCCGTCGGCGGAGTTCTTTGCAACTCGCTTGACGGCGAATATTGCTTCGTTATCACCCGCGAGGGCAAGAGATACTCGGGAACTATCCTCTCCCGTTCTCCCTCGGTTCACGTATATTCAGATGCACGCAGCCGCTCGCGTGACGCGGACAATATGTACGTTCGCCTCGACGAGAACGTAAAGAGCGCGGCGGACACCCGCGCGCTCGGCATTGAAAACGGCGATTACATATGCTTCGATCCCAAGACCGTCGTCACCGAAAGCGGCTATCTCAAGTCGCGTTTCATCGACGACAAGGCAAGCGTGGCTTGCATTCTCACCGCCTTCAAGATCATGAAGGATGCGGGCATCGTTCCCGAAAAGGACATCAAATTCCTCGTTTCGATGTATGAGGAAGTAGGTCACGGCGCGGCGTTCGTGCCCGACAATCTCGAGTCGATGCTTGCCGTTGATATGGGCTGCATCGGTAAGGATCTGAAGTGCGACGAGCACACCCTTTCGATCTGCGCCAAGGATGCGGGCGGTCCTTACGACTATGAGCTGACCTCGAAGCTGATCGATATGGCGAAGGCGGCTGAACTGCCTTATTGCGTCGATCTCTACCCCTATTACGGCTCCGACGTTGGAGCTATGTGGCGTGCGGGACACGACGTTCCCGGCGCGCTGATCGGCCCCGGTGTTCACGCCTCGCACGGTATGGAGCGCACCCACGCCGACGCGCTCGTTGCAACCGTTGAACTCATTTTAATGTATCTGGGAGTATAAGACTATGGAAAAGATCAAGGTTGGTATAATCGGTCTTGGTTGCCGAGGAAATACAATGGGAACTCTCGTTGCCGAGCACGAAAACTGCGCGGTCACCGCTATCTGCGACGAATATCCCGACAGATGTGACGATATGAAGGAAAAGATCGCGGCTCTCGGACACGATCCCAAGATCTATCTGAATTATGAGGAGCTAATCGCCTCGCCCGACGTCGAGATGGTCTTCGTCTTCTCGGCTTGGGAAAATCACGTCCCTGCGGCAGTCGCATCGATGAAGGCGGGCAAGCCGGTTGCTTTCGAGGTTGGCGGTGCTTACACCATCGACGAGTGCATTCAGCTTTGCGAAGCTCACCGCGAGACGGGCACGCCCGCGATGATGCTTGAAAACTGCTGTTACGGCAGACTTGAGCAGACTCTTTACGCGATGAACGAGGACAATTTCTTCGGCGAGATCGTTCATCTTTGCGGCGGCTATTGCCATGACCTTCGCGAGGAGATCTCAATGGGTCTTGTAAACCGTCACTACCGCCACCGCAACTACCGCAGCCGCAACTGTGAAAACTATCCCACCCACGAGCTCGGCCCGCTCAATGTGCTTCTCGGCATTGGTCACGGCAACAAGTTCACAAGCGTTTCCTCCTTCTCCTCCAAGAGCGCGGGACTTGATGCTTACATCAAAAATCACCCCGACCGCGACCAGACTTATGCCGACGGCAAGTGGGCGCAGGGAGATATTATCACAACTATTCTTACCACCGAATTCGGTCAGACCGTGCGCCTGACTCTCGACACCACCCTGCCGCGTCCATACTCGCGCGGACTTGAGATCCACGGCACAAAGGCTTGGTTCATGCAGGATAATATGTCGGTTTACAGCGATGATGACCACAAGGAGAGCGACCACTTCAAGTGGAAGAATTTCTGGGGCAACTATTCGCAGTATGAAGAAAAATATATGCCCAAGCTCTGGCGCGACTATCTTGACGCAGGCATCAAGAAGGGTCACGGCGGAATGGACTTCCTCGTTCTTGACTCCTTCATCACCGCAATCAAAGACGGCACCCCCGTACCGATAGATATTTATGACTCGGCGATCATGATGGCAGTAACGCCCTTGTCCGAGCAGTCGATCAAGCAGGGCGGCGCACCGATGACATTCCCCGACTTCACCGCGGGAATCGAGAAGAGAGCGGGAGCGGAGGGGAAGTATAAGCTGTTTTAATAGTGGACAGTGGTTAGTGGACAGTGGACAGAAAGATGCGACAAAATGAAAAATCAGCGCATCGGTAAGTCATTTGTGTCAGAGGATAGGTAAGCCAGTAGGAATCGTAGGTAAGCCCTCGTCAAGGTGGAGATTGTAAAGTTTTCGCTTGAGAAAAGTTTACAATACT
>JAZSOQ010000107.1:0-3335 GCA_045537015.1 Eubacteriales bacterium | reverse complement strand
GCTAATATTTGGAGCATTAGCTCAGTTGGTTAGAGCTACCGGCTCATAACCGGTCGGTCCAAGGTTCGAGTCCTTGATGCTCCACCAACAAAAAGAGGTCGCCCTTGCGGTTGACCTCTTTTTGTTTATAGAATTTCAGGTCTTGTGCTTGCCACGACCGGTTTGAGCAAGGTTTTTGATATTACGACAACTCGGCTCACAGGATATACACACCACTGCCGTAACCAGGTATTTAACATTATTGACACTTTGTATCAAAATTTTATGCATACATTCTTTAAAGTTGTTTATATTTTTGCTTGACTTTTAGATAAAAACATTGTATAATATATGATGTGGATATATGTTGCGCAGCTACCACTACTGTGCAAATTCATATTGTCTTGCGGCTGACGGGTCTTTGCGGAATTAACCGCAGTGCCGTAGTGACATATTAATTATTTGCCGACCGTCTGGGCGCACTTTCCTACCAGGATCAGTGCGCCCTTTTTTAGTTATTACCACTTAATGATTTTGATGACAACTATTTGAAATAAAAAGATAAATTGTTCGTAATGGCCATAGGCCGGAAAGGAGATTTACTATGAAAAAGGTTGGAATCGTTATGGGAAGCGCAAGCGATCTTCCTATCGTTAAAAAAGCTATAGATACGCTCGTTTCGCTGGACGTTCCTTATGAGGTGCACGTTTTTTCTGCCCATAGAACGCCCGATGAGACGAGCGTTTTTTCGTCTTCCGCCAAGGAAAATGGGTTTGGCGTAATAATTGCCGCAGCAGGCATGGCAGCTCATCTTGCGGGTGTAGTAGCATCCAGAACCACTCTGCCTGTTATAGGCATTCCCTGCAAATCAACGAATCTCGATGGACTCGATGCTCTTCTTGCAACGGTGCAAATGCCCTCGGGTATTCCGGTAGCAACTGTTGCTATTGACGGAGCCACAAATGCGGCGTTGTTGGCCGCAGAAATACTTGCTCTATCCGATGACACTCTTGCAAAAAAGCTTGAGGACAAGAGAGCAAAAGACACCGCTGCAGTTCTTGAAAAAAATGCAGAAATTGAAGCTGAATTTAATAACAAGTAATAATTCAAAACCGAAAGGAAAAATAAAATGAAACTCGTTTATACAGGAAAAACAAAAGACGTATTTGCTCTTGAGAACGGAAACTATTTGCTTAAATTCAAGGATGACTGTACCGGTAAGGACGGTGTTTTTGACCCCGGCGAAAACTCCGTAGGTCTTACCATTGACGGAGTTGGTGATGTAAACCTTCGTATGTCTATTTATTTCTTCGAAAAGATTAACGAGGCGGGCATTAAGACTCATTACGTAAGCGCAAATCTTACCGATACCACTATGGAAGTTATTCCCGCAAAGCCTTTCGGCAAGGGACTAGAGGTTATCTGCCGTCACAAAGCGGTTGGCAGCTTCTATCGCAGATATAGCGACTATATTGAGGAGGGCGCAGACCTTCCCGCATATGTTGAAACCACCTTTAAGAATGATGCCAAAGGCGATCCCCTGGTTACCAAGGATGGTCTTGTAGATCTCGGCGTTATGACCGCTGAGCAGTATGATGACATCAAGCTTATGACACAGAAGATCACTGCTATTGTGGCGGACGATCTTAAGGCCAAGGGTCTCATTCTTTACGATATTAAATTCGAGTTCGGATATGACAAAAACGGTGAGGTTATTCTCATTGACGAAATAGCATCGGGCAATATGCGCGTTTACAAGGACGGCAAATATATTGATCCATTGACACTTTCCAAGCTTTTCTTCGCATAATAACGGTGGCGAATTGATCACCATCACCCACAAGACACAGGAAAGGAATAAAAATGGGCGGTTTTTTTGGAGCGTGCCGCAAGTCGGACGCAATTTCAGATGTATTTTTTGGCACTGATTACCATTCTCACTTAGGAACAAAGCGCGCAGGAATGGCGGCCTATTGTGACAGCATTGGCCTACAAAGAGTTATTCACAACATTGAAAATTCACCCTTTAGAACCAAATTTGACCACATTTTTGACGACATGAAGGGGCACAGCGCTATCGGTTGCATAAGCGACTACGCACCTCAGCCACTGCTTGTCAGATCAAGACTCGGAGTATACGCCATCTGCGTGACGGGTGTAATTAACAATGTGGACGAGTTGGTTGAGGAATGTCTCAAGTGCGACGTACAGTTCGGAGCTATGACGGGCGGTGCTGTAAACACCACCGAGCTTGTAGCTGCCCTTATCAATAAAAGCCCTAATTTTATTGAGGGAATACTTCGCGCTCAGGATATGATAGACGGTACGGCGGCAATCCTAATTCTCAAGGATGATGGTCACATCATTGCCGCAAGGGATAAGCACGGTAGACTTCCTCTGGTTATCGGAAAAAATGAGGAAGGCTATTGCGCAACTCTTGAGCCCTTTGCATCTACCAAGCTTGATTATGAGATAGTAAAAGAACTTCGCGCGGCAGAGGTGGTAGAAATATGGGCTGATGGAATGGAGGTCCTGGTAGAGGGACGTGATGAGATGAAGATATGCTCCTTCCTTTGGAGCTACTACGGCTATCCTACTTCTACTTACGAGGGCAGCAACGTAGAGGTCATGCGATATCTCAACGGAGCCATAATGGCAGACAACGACAAGGCAACAGGAAAATCCAATGAGATTGATTACGTTAGCGGTATCCCTGACTCGGGAACCCCTCATGCCATAGGATATGCCAACAGAAGCGGTAAGCCCTTTGCAAGAGCGTTTATCAAGTATACTCCCACCTGGGCAAGAAGCTTTACACCCACAAAACAGTCCGAGAGACAGCGCGTAGCGAAGATGAAGCAGATACCCGTTCGCGAGCTTATTGAGGATAAAAATCTTTTGCTTGTAGATGACTCAATAGTACGAGGCACACAGATTCGTGAGACCGTCGATTTTCTTTATGATAGCGGTGCCAAGGCAGTACATATTCGATCGGCTTGCCCTCCTGTAATGTACAGCTGTAAATATTTGAATTTCTCACGTTCCACAAGCGATATGGATCTTATAGCAAGGAGAATTATTGCCGAACTTGAAGGCGATGAGGGAGCAAAGTATATAGACGAATACAGCGACTTTAAAACCGAGAGAGGCCAAAGACTTCGCGAGGAGATGTGCAAAAGGCTTCATCTCGCATCTAATAATGTATTCGGAGATGCGGAACATGGAAGCAAGATTTTCATGGGCGATACGGGAAGCCTTACTTTGGGTTTCATGCTGAGCTTGTTGTCGGTGAAGTACATCCTGTATATCGGGCCTAATGCCTCACCGGTGGACGGCAAGTCGGATCGTAGCCATGT
>JAZSOQ010000009.1:0-25775 GCA_045537015.1 Eubacteriales bacterium | reverse complement strand
CACCGCTCCTCTCGGCGCGGTGTGATTCCTTTTAGTCTACAGTCTGAGCGGAACCGCTTGCGGTTCCGCTGTTTCTTTATGGAGTGAACGCTGCGCTCACGATTCGAACCCACTATGAGTTGCTTTGCAACTCATATAATTTGCGCGTAGCAGGCATAAAGAAGTTCGTACAAATTATACGCGCAAATGCGGGTTCAGAATCCCATCAAAGATGCTCGCTTCGCTCGCGTGATATTCGCGCTTCGCGCGAGTGATATTGCTTCGCAGTGATATTCGGCTTCGCCGAGTGATATGTTCCGCTTTGCGGAACGTTAAGGTAAAAATTCGCCTTGCGAATTTTTTCGATTTTTATAAAAATAATGCAACGGAATTTCCGGAAATGCAACTATATAAGTGAAGGGCTCTTACAAAGAAGAAAGGAGGACTGAAATGACGGATGAAAGATTGATAGAAATGTTTCTCTCGCGTGACGAGGGGGCGATCGCGGCGGCGGAGGAGAAGTATCTGCCGTTCTGCCATTCGGTGCTCTCGAACATTCTGCCGAACAAGGAGGATCGCGAGGAGTGCATCAACGACGCAATGCTCGTGCTTTGGAACACCATCCCGCCCGAGAATCCGGCAAGCTTTTCGGCGTATCTTGCAAAAATTCTCAGGACCATTGCCCTTGAGCGCACACGCCGTGAAAATGCTTGGAAGCGCGGGGGACGCGTGCTCACGGTCGGCGAGGAATTTCTGCGCGATATAACCGACGGCAGAACTCTTGCGGATGACTACGAATCAAGCCGCGCGGGAAGGATCATCAACGAATTTCTCGAGGGGCTGCCGAAGAATGACAGAAAGGTCTTCATTCTCCGCTATTGGTTCGACGAGGACATCTCGCGCATCGCGGCGCGTATGAATTATACCGAAAGCCGCACGAAATCTTTACTTAAACGCCTGCGCGACAGGCTCAGACTCAAACTCGAAAAGGAGGGAATAGTGGTATGACCCCCAAATATACCGAAGACAAAAGACTCCTCGGCGCACTTGACTATATTGATGAAAAGTTTATCGCAGAAGTGACCGAGAGTTATAAAATATTCGAGCCGTCCGACGGTAAAATTACCGCTCACAGAACGCTTAAAATATCACTGCGCCAGTTCGCGGCTCTTGCGGCGTGCCTGATCTTACTTTCCGCAGCTTTCCCGGTCACTAATTACGTCGTGAAAGCCATAAAGAATTTCGCGGCAGGCTGGGGAAGCGAAATAACAAGTGTGGATACGGCCACAAATATTGATACTTACGATGTAACAGAAAATGATTCTGAGATGAATATCGACTCTCTTGATACATCGGATATGGATAACAATCTTTATGACAAATACATTCTTACCGAAGAAGATTTGTCGGAAATTAATTACGTATGGAATGAAGCTTTTGATGAAAACTATGCAGATACTATCGAAGAAGCCATGGATAGATGGATGCCGGAGGGAAAGTGCTACTATGGAAAATATGGTGATTGTATAGTTGTTACCATTGGTGGTCAGTTGCAAGTAACAAAAGAATATATTGTTGGCAATTACAGATTCTTTTTTTCGACATTTCATACTATGATAGTTTTCTATAACAAAGAGCTTTATTCGATAGAAATGGCGTACGAAAATGGTTATTTATCAGATGAAGATATAGGGAGAATTAATGAATTTCATATAGAATTTATGAAACAAACTTATGGTGATTATGATTTTGGAGGACCTATAAAATGAAAAAAGTAGCTTGTTTAGTAATGTCTGTTATTATAATGTTGTCATATACAAATATTTGCGTATATGCAACAGATTTTCAATATAACAATGAAGTAATCGGATTGGAGAATATTGAATACGCAGAGGATAGAATTCTTGTGGCTTTTGACAATCGAACAAGTTTGAAAGTCTTGAATTATGAAGAACCAGAGTATAGCATTGTTGATACTAGGGTGCATTCTGTAAATTGCCCTGGCGGATGTTATTCATTTTTTGAAGAACATTCTTGGGCTGTTTATGGTGCGTCATATTATCGTTGCTCTGATTGTGGCGCTATTAAATTAAATTAATAAGTTGAAACAAATCCCCTCGGCGCGTGCGCCGAGGGGATTTCTATAAATTCACTTTTATCTAAAAACTGCCTTACGGCTTCTTAACACAAATATTCAGCACAAGCGCGAAGCACGCGAGGCAGAGAAGAAGCACGAAGGGGGCGACGAATCCGCCGGAAGATGTACGCAGGCTCGCACAAGCGGTCGCTATGAAGGAAGCGGCAAAAAGATTGAAGTTTACAATGCTGTAATTCGTCGCAAAATATTTCTGTCCGTAAAACGCCGAGGCAAACGCCGAGCCGATCGTGGGGCAAGCGCCGTAGCCGAGTCCGACAAGGCAAAGACCGACGATGCAAACGGGAAGGGATTCGATAACTACCGAAAGAAGAGTGATGCCCGCCGCAACGATAGTCAGAAGGTTCGCCGCGATCATCGTAAATCTTCTGCCCTTTGCGTCAAAGATCGCACCCGTCAGAATTCTTCCGAGTCCGTTGCAAGCGGAAAGCACACCGACAAGCGTCGTCGCAAGCCCCGCGCTCGCACCCGTCGAAAGTGCAAGATCGCGCGCAAAGCTGATAACCGAATTTCCGACGGCAACAAGGCAGACCATGCAAATGAATGCAAGCCAGAATGATACTCTTGAGAGCATCTGCAGCGGCGACATATCAACGATCTCAAAATTCTCGGCTTTCTTTGCCGCCTTCTTTTTTGCCTCGGGGAATTTGACATCCGCCGCGGGCTTGCGGAGAATGATGCCGGCGATACAGATCATTGCAGCCATAATGATTCCGAAAAGCAGGAAGGTCGTGCGCCATCCGATAGCCTCGTTTGCGAAAAGCGAGTCGAGCAGCGATCCGAAAACGAGCGAGGTCAGTCCGAATCCCATCAGCATACAGCCCGAGCAGAAGCCGCGCTTATCGGGAAACCAGGCGTTGACCGAGGATATGATGACATTGTAAGCAATTCCGATGCCGAGTCCCGCAAGGACGGCATAGGAGATATAAAGCATAGCGATCGAACCCTGCATAAAGGATGCAAGAACAAATCCGCCGCCCGCAAGCAGACCCGAGAAGATCAGCGAAAGATTGGAACCTATGAGCTTGGTCAGTCTGCTTCCAAGGAAACCGCCGACGCAGAAGGTGCACATCGTCAGGGTGAAATTAAGCGCAAGCTCCGTATTGCCCCAGCCGAATTCCTCGGCAAGCGGGACTTTGAGTATCGACCATGCGTAAATGATGCCCGCAAAGGCAAGGCAGACCGTGCAGATTGCGATATAGAGCCACCGCAAAGAGAGTTTGGATGTTTCTTTTTTCATTTGTTATCCTTCCTTGTCTATAAGTGTTGATTTATTATATCATAAGTCGAAATAAATGTCAATAAAGCTGTTAGCATTTTGAAGACGAGATGTAAATTTTTTGCGCAAACCTGCGTTATTCTTTCTTATTATAATTATTATAAATAAATTGCACTTGACTATTAATTAAAAATGTGATAAAATATTGCGTATGTATTTTGCGGAAAGTGATGACTCTAAATAAAACCTTTTGAAAATAGATCTTTACCGCTCACAATCAAACCCAAGGAGAACAAAATGAAAAGAATCAAGATCCCCACAACACGGGCATTGTCCTTCCTTCTGGCAATGCTCATGCTCATCGGACTTTGTCTTACCGCTTGCCAAGGCCCCGGCGGTGAAGAAACAACTGCACCGGAATCGTCCGATTCGACCACTGCGGCGCCCGATTCGACAACCTCGGCACCCGAGACCACCACTCCCGGCGGCGATGTGGCTAAGGCACCCTATACAGTTGAGGTAGTCAGCGAGGGCGGACTTAAGCTTAAGGACGTTACCGTGCTCATCTATTCGGATGCAAGCCTTACCGTTATGAACGGATACGCAAAGACCGACGAAAACGGTGTGGCATCCTTCAACCTTCCCACAGACAATACAAGCTATCACGCAGTTATAACCGAGATCCCCGAGGGATACGATCTTGCTGAAAGCTATCCTCTTACAGGCAGTGAGAACAATATCACCCTTTCTTCCTCTCTGATCCCCGAGGGAAGCCTTTCGGGCAAAAAGCTCAAGCTCGGTGATGTTATGCACGATTTCACCGTCAAGACCACCGACGGCGAAAACTTCACCCTTTCCGAGGCTCTCAAGACCAAGAAAGCGGTACTTATCAACTTCTGGTACATCAACTGCTCCTGGTGCCAGGAGGAGTTCCCCTATATGAACAGCGTATATCAGCGTTATTCCGATGATATTGCCGTTATCGCCGTCAATCCTTATGCCAGCGATACAGAAAACGCCATCAAAACTTTCAAGGCATCCAACAGCCTTGCTTTCCCCATGGCGAAGGTAGATACTACACTTGCCGATGCATTCGGCGTAGCCGCGTATCCCACTTCGGTTGTTATTGACCGCTACGGCACGATCTCCGTTATCGAGGAGGGTGCGATCATTTCCGAAGCTCCCTTCGTTGCCGCTTTCGAGCATTTCAAGTCTGAGAACTACACCCAGCGCCTTGAACAGTCGCTTCACTCTTTTGTTGAGATTCCCAAGCCCGACACGGATATGCCCGATCCCACAGAGGTCGCCGCAGCTGTGAACGGCAAGAACGGCGCGGGCATCACATACCGTGCGGAGACCGGCGAAGAATACAAGGATACCATCTGGGACTTTACCCTTACCGAGAAAAACGGTGTCAAGTGCCTTGTAAACTCCAACCAGGAGGCCGACGGCACCAGCGCGCTGCTTTACGTTGACGTTGAGCTCAAGGCGGGTCAGGCACTCAAGTTCGATTATTTCGCATCCTGCGAGCGCGGCGCCGATATGCTCCACGTTATTATCGACGATGTTCAGATCTATCAGATCTCGGGCGAAGGCACGGATTGGGAGACTTGCTTCCCCTATGTTGCCATTAAAGACGGTAAATACACCATTGCTATCGCTTATATCAAGGATTCCACCGACAGCATCGGTGAGGACAGCGTATATATCAGAAACTTTGAGATCTGCGATAAGAAAGATGTAAACGTAGCAACTTATATCCCCCGCAACTGCGCAACCGAACGCGTTGCCGACGGTTACGGATACGCAAACTATGTTGACGTGGTATTCAACGAGAAGGACGGCTACTACCACGTTGGCACAGCAGACGGTCCCCTTCTTCTTGCTAACCTTATGGGTTACAAGACTCCTTTCTCCGAGGCTTCTGTATTTGACCTTGCATATGCGGGTCAGGTAGTGATCGAGGGCAAGAACTATTACGACGATATAGTTCAGTATTTCAATTATGCTTCCAACGCAACGATCAACGGCGTATGCACGGTTGATAAAACACTTGCAGAGCTGCTCAAAAAGGTAGCTTTCGCCTGCGGTCTTGAGGTCGAAAACGAGAAGCAATGGCTCCAGATGTGCTGTTACTATGACGTTTACGGCGGAGCAGAGCAGCTCACTGACCCCATCCAGGGTCTTGCGGCTCATTCTGCATTTATCGCGGAGATGGGCAAGGATAACGTTGTAACCTACGACCGTATCATTATGCCCCGCGGTCTTCTTTACAAGTTCGTTCCCGAGGTATCGGGCGCATACCGCATCACCTCCAACAGCGAATATCTCGTTGAGGCTTGGATATTCAACCCCGACAGAACGATCTATTACACATATGAAGCGGGTGAGCGTACGTATTACGATCCCAACAACTGTTCAATGGTCGTTTATTTTGAGGCGGGCAGAGATTACTACATCGATATTGCCTACTATGACGTATATCAAGAGGGTACTTTCACCTTCACAGTCGAGTATATTGCTGAAAAGTATGATCATTTCACCCTCGCATCCCCCGGTTACTTCACCTTCATCGAAAGTGACGGTGTGACCATCGGCGAGACCATTGCGGGCGGTATTGATGTTATCCTCGGCGATGACGGATACTATCACGAGCTTCGCGAGGATGGCAGCATCGGCTCGATCGTATACGCAGACTTCACACAATATACTCCCGTATTCGGCTCCACTATTCTTGAGATGGTCGGTATGAACGGCTTCAACTTCAAGTATACCGAAAACGATCTTTACATTATGTATTATCAGCTCGTTTACGGTGACAAGATCAAAGAACAGCTCAAGCTCGAATGGGGCGAGTTCTACGAAGAGTATTATGAGTCTTATAAGGTAGACGAGGTCCTTGCAGGAATTTATCACGGCGGCGGAGAGGATTACTCCGAGGCTATCGCTGAATATGCAAAGCTTGCTGTTGATGATCCCGAGCATCCCGAAAGAAGCGGTTGCGTTCCCGTTGATGCAAAGCTTGCCGAGATCCTTCAGGCTCTTATGAATAAATACACTTTTGATGACGTAGATCATTCTTGGACTAAGGTTTGCTACTATTATAAATATATAGGAGCGCCTACCAATCCCTAAAAGGAGGCAATTATGAAAAATACCAAGTTTTTGACGATCATTATCGTTTTGATGCTCTCTTTGGCACTTGTGTTTGCTTCTTGCGAAAAGGCAGGGGACGAAACTACCGCTCCCGAAATTACAGAAGCACCCGCAACCGATGCTCCCACAGAGCCCGCGGATGAAACGACCTCGGCACCCGAAACGACCGCTGAGGAGGCGACCAAGGCTCCCGAAACTACTGCGGCTCCCGAAACCACTAAAGCAGAGGAAACCACCGAAGCTCCCCACACCCATTCCTTCGGCGCTTGGAATACAGTTAAGGCTGCAAGCTGCACCGAGGAAGGATTGAACGAGAGAGTCTGCTCCTGCGGCGAAAAAGAGACCGAAACCGTTGCAAAGATCGCTCACACAGAAGGTGAATGGGTGATCGATAAAGAGGCTACCGCAACCGCGGATGGCTCGAAACATCTCGAGTGCTCGGTTTGCAAAACAACGATGAAAACCGAAGTGATTCCCGCAACTCCGCACACTCCCGGTGAATGGATCGTGGATAAAGAGGCAACCTGCACGGAGAAGGGTGCAAGACACAGAGTTTGCACCAAGTGCGGTGAAACCACCGACACAGAGGAGATCTCCGCAAAGGGTCATAAGGAAGTTATCGATAAAGCAAAGGCTGCAACTTGCACCGAATCGGGACTTACAGAGGGCAAGCATTGCTCGGTATGTAATGCAGTGATCAAGGCACAGGAAACCGTGCCTGCAAAGGGTCACACCGAGGTGATCGATCCCGCAATGGATGCAACCTGCACCGAAAGTGGGCTTACGGAAGGTAAGCATTGTTCTGTATGTGATCTTGTTATCAAAGCGCAGGAAAACATCCCTTCAAAGGGCCACACCGAAGGTGAGTGGATCGTTGATAAGGAAGCGACCACTTCTTCCGCAGGATCGAAGCATCTTGTTTGCTCGGTTTGCGGTGAAACGATTAAAACAGAGCAGATCCCCATGATCGAGATCGTTAAAAAAGAATATACCGTAACCGTTCTTGACGGATTTGGAAATCCGATCTCCGGTATTGAGGTATCCTTTATGAACGGAAGTGCCGAAGCTGCAAAGGTCAAGACCGATAAAAACGGTAAAGCTGTAGCAAAGCTTGTTTCAGGTGAGTATACTGTTGAGATTGCAGCAGACGATCTTGCCTCTTCTGCTGAATCTTATAAAGTGAATGACGCATCCCTCTCACTTGAGATCAAACTTGTTGCTCTTGTCAACAATCCTGAAATGGTATATCCCGGTGAATTTGAAACCGACACAGTTCTTGCCGGTGTTTATACCGTAAACATTGGATCGGTTCGTGTTCCCGTTGAAAAAGGAAAGATCAGATATCTTTTCTTTACACCCACAGAGGGCGCAATTTACCACATTTACACCGATTCCGACAAGGTTGAGGTTGGTTATTACGGTGGAAGATTCTTCGTTTCCGATACTAATATTGGAAATGTCGATGAAAATGGCGTTTTGGTTCACGAATTCTTACACACTTCCGTTGGAAGCAAGGTTGTTCTGGGTCTGACATCCACATCTGCATTGGTTGATGAATGCACTTTGACTATCGTTAAGGCAGCAGAAATTGGACTTAAGGATGAAGAACGTCCTTGGGATCAGTTCGTGCCCACCCAGGTTCCTGTGAAAACAGTAGAAACTCCAAAGGGCAATATGAAGTATGTTCCCATCGAAATCAATTTCTCCACAATGCAGGGAACCAAGGAGATCCAGGTCGTTTATAACGAAAAGGACGGATACTATCATCTGCATAATGCTGACGGACCGATTCTTTACGTAAGAATAACTCAGTCAACAAAATATCTTGATCCGCTGAAAACAATTGCATCACTTACCAATATAGGAAAGTCTTTCTATGACGAAACAGGTAAACTGATCAAGAAAGAGTCTTATGTAGATGCAATATATATCGATAAAAGACTTCAGCCGGACAACAATAACAGCTACTACGCTGATGTTGCTGATAAAAAGCATGGTGTCGTCCCGCTCAATGAGGAACTTATCTATATTCTCAAAAACGTGGGTGAGGAAGATTGGTACAAGAAGGGTTCGCCCGACTATATCTTTGATAATTCCACCATCCCCGCGGACGTTATGCCCCAGAACGCTTGGCTCTTTGCCTGCGTATACTTTGAATAAAACAATAAGAACTCCGTTGCCCGGCAACGGAGTTCTTATTGTTTTATAAGGAATCGATAACTTCGCAATACATATAAAGCGATCCAAGGCAGACGAGCGCCGAATCATTGCTTTTAGCGTATGCTTTGGCATCATCAAGCGCATCCGCGACAGATGAATATGAACTTGCCTTGATTCCAACATCTTCAAGAACCTTGGCGTATTCCTCTGCGGGAAGCGCGCGCGGATTTTGCGGAGTGATGGTGAACGCACGGTCTGAAATCTCAGAGAATTTTCTTGCGATATAATTGAAATCCTTGTCCTTCATAACGCCCGTGAGGATGCAGACCTTTCGGTCGCCGAAATATCGTTTGATACTGCGCACGGCAGTTTCAATGCCCTCGGGATTGTGAGCGCCGTCAAAGATTATCAGCGGATCGCGCGAGATGATCTCAAAGCGAGCAGGCCAGCGTGCCGCCAGAAGCCCCACGCGGACTGCATTCTCTGAAACGGTAAATCCCTTGACCTTTAGTATTTCGAGAGCGCAGAGGACGTTTGCCGCGTTCTCCGGCTGATAAAGGCCGAGAAGAGGGAGCTTTACTTCATTATAATTAAGATAATTGAAAAGACTACCCGAAAGATCGGATGCTATGATCTCAAGCCCGGATTTATCGGCGAAGTGATAATCAGCATTTTTCTCTGCCGCTTTTGCTTTGATGACTTCCTCGACGGATTTTGAATTGCCTCCGAAGAGCACAGAGCCGTTTTCCTTGATTATCCCCGCCTTTTCGGCAGCGATCTTTTCAACGGTATCACCGAGAAAAGCTGTGTGGTCAAGCGAGATTCCCGTGATGACGGAGAGAAGGGAAGAGGTGATAATATTCGTCGAATCGAGCCTGCCTCCCATTCCCGCCTCGAGAATGACAACGTCGCATTTCTTGCGCTTGAAGAATTCAAATCCGATGGCGGTGATAAGTTCAAACTCGGTCGGTTTATCCTCCATCGAGTCGGCGAAGGGCTTGACGTATTCGGTTATCTCGGCAAGCTCCTCGTCGGCGATATTTTCCCCGCAGAACTGCATTCTCTCGTTGAAAACCTTGATGTAGGGCGAGGTGAAAAGTCCCGTTTTATATCCCGCGTGACGGAGCACGGAATCGAGCATCGAGCAGAACGATCCCTTGCCGTTTGTTCCCGCAACGTGGATGAATTTCAGCTCATTCTGCGGATTGCCAAGTTTTTCGCAAAGCGCTGAGATGCGCTCAAGCCCGGGCTTTGTGAAAGTCCAACATATAGAATGGATGTATTCAAGTGCTTCGGCGTAATTCATTTTGTCACCTCGTGTATTTCGTGAATGCCTTGTGCCTGAAGATGAGGCAAAGGAAGAAGCTTTCAATTGCAATGATCAGCGCGTAAGTCGGCAGCCTGTATAATAGCAGCATACCGTAAGACATATTATAATACGCATATATTCCGAACGTCTTAACGATCAGCGAACCGACCGCGTGCGCGGCGAGAACCGACAGGATTATTCTGAACGTACTTCTTTTCTTAATAATATAATTGGAAACGATACCGCTGACCGCCCCAACCAGCGCCGCGCCGAGGGTTACTATCGGCGAGATCGCAAAGCTTTGCGTCGAAAGGAAGTAGCTCACCATATCCGAAACGATTCCGGTTACGGCTCCAACTATGGGGCCAAAAAGAATACCGGACATAATGATCGGAAAGTTTTCGAAGGTCACTCTGAAAAGCCCATTTCCGAAGTTGAGAAAATTCTTGCAAAAAATGCCGATGACTACGCTCAGCGCCCCGAGCATTGCGGCGGTTGTAAGGACTTTGACGTTGCGAAGTCCGTTTTTTGGTTGCTTTGACATATAAAAAACCTCCCTTCGCAAACAGTTTGACTGTGCGGCGGGAGGAAATGGAAATATTTCCCGGGGCAACAGCGGGATGCGGAAGACCTGGGGCGAATGTATCTTATTCCGCGCGGCAACTCCCCGTCCGAGCGTTTTTTGACACAAGGTATCCTACTCTGTTTACAATGATATTATTATATACCTTTTTGCGGAATTTTGCAATACCTTTCCCGAAAAAAACTTGACAAAAATCTCGGAATGTGTTATAATATGGCGCGGTGAGTTCGAAACCATCCTCACCTAAAACAAAACTACGGAGAATAGCAATGAAAAACAAAAACCACATCCGCCGTCTTTGCGAGGCGGCACTTATCGCGGCGATCTACGTCATCCTTACCTATCTCTGCGCGGCTGTCGGTATGAGCAGCGGAGCGATACAGCTTCGGCTGTCGGAAGCACTATGTGTACTCGCGATCTTCACCCCCGCGGCAGTTCCCGGCGTTTCCCTCGGATGCTTTATGGCAAACCTGCTGACGGGATGCGCCCTGTGGGACATAGTATTCGGAACTTTTGCAAGTCTTATCGGAATGATCGGATGCAGAGCGCTGAAAAAGTTCCCCTACCTTGCACCCGTACCCTATGCACTTGCAAATATGATCGTGATCCCCTTTGTGGTCAAGCTCGTTTACGGCGCTCCCGAGGCACTTCCGTTCCTATTTCTGACCGTCGGCATCGGCGAGATCGTTTCGGTCTTTGCGGTAGGAATCCCGCTTTATTTGGTACTGAAAAAGCATAGCAATATAATTTTCAAATAATAAAACTGCAGATCCCTTGGTTTCGGGATCTGCATTTTTTCTTATAGATCTCTCTTTCTGTAAAACACAATAGCAAGATACCAAGAAAGAGCGAATATAGCAATGCTAATAAGGCAGACGATGGGTAATGAACCGTAAAGATCGATTTCTTGCTGAATTTCTTCTGTCAACAGGCCGGAAAACAAAACGCTTCCACCGGTGACGATTCCAATCATAACGTAGTAAGCAAGTCTACCTTTTTCAACGCCCGATTTGAACATAAAGGGGAGATTAATGGATGACGAGATCATAGATACCGTCAGCAGAAGCATCATAAAAATGCCGAACGAAGCTAAATTGAAGGTTCCGTCGATATTCATAGCTGAGGCGTGAACGATGCCGGTGAGCATAAGGAATGCCGTTTGTATAATAAGGCCGACAATGTATTTTCCGCTTACGATCTGCGCACGCGAATAGGGGAGTGTTTCGCTGTATTGTAACCAAAGGCAACGTTCGTCGTGCGCAAGTAAATTGGTGGGGATTATTGCGGAAAGCATAACGGGGTAGAAGGCTATAAAAAGACTATCTCGCTGCCAGATGGAAAAAGCCAGAAAAAGAAGCATTATTATGAAATTTGTTCTGCAATATTTGAGTGCCATATACAGGTCTTTGATAATAAGTCCCTTCATTTATTTTGCCTCCTTTACCATAAACAGAAAGAGCTCTTCGATCGTTATCGGGCTGATCTTGATATCCTCGGGGATACTCTCGCGAAGAACAATCGCTTCAATGCCGTATGGCGTTACTTTTGTATATTTGATTGCACCCATGTCAAGTGAGGAGAGTGATTCGGGTGTGCAATGAACGATCCCGTATTTTGAAAGAAGTAGGTCCTTTTCCTCGCAGAGAAGTAGCTTGCCCTTGTGCAAAAACGCAATGTAATCGCAAAGCTTTTCAAGGTCGCTGACGATGTGCGAGGAAATGAGGATCGAATGATTTTCGTCCCTTGTGAAGTCGTAGAACATTTCAACTACCTCGTCGCGCGCAACGGGATCGAGTCCGCTCGTTGCTTCGTCGAGCAAAAGAAGTTTTGCTCCGTGTGACATAGCGATAGCAATACCGAGCTTCATTCTCATTCCGCGCGAGAAATGCCTGTATTGCTTGTTTTCCGGCAGAGAAAACTTGGTTAGAAGGCAGTTGTATTCATTTTGATCCCAGTTTTTGAACGTGTATTTCATTATATTTCCGATCTGTTTTGCAGTAAGCAATTCGGGGAGGCCGACGTAGTCCATAACCACTCCGACATCTTCCTTGAGAAGCGTGATATTCTTTTCATTATCCTCGCCGAGGATCTTGATACTTCCGCCGTCCTTGTGGATGATGTCGAGTATCAACTTTATCGTTGTACTCTTGCCCGCGCCGTTTTCGCCGAAAAGACCCATAATGCATCCGCTCGGCAGAGTGAGGCTGAGGTTATCAAGACGAAAATCCTTAAATGATTTGGTCAGATTTCTTATTTCAAGTGCATTCATTCTTTTTCCTCCATAATGAATGTTATCATTTCGATGATATCGTTGCGACTCAGATTACACGATGAAGCGAGCGAGGCAATATCTTCGATATGTCTTTCGATTTTTTTGAGATTTTCTTCGCGCAAGATCTCGGTGTTCTTCGGGGCAACGAAGCAACCTTTTCCCGGAAGAGTATAGATGAACCCTTCCTTTTCAAGCTCCTCGTAGGCGTGCTTGGTGGTGATAAAGCTGATACGCAGGTCTTTGGCAAGCCCCCGTATTGACGGGAGCATATCGTTTTCCCTCAGCTCCCCGCTGATGATTTGGTTTTTTATCTGTGAATAGATCTGATTGTAGATCGGTTCACCGCTTTTTGTGTCTATAAGAATTGTCACGCCATCACCTCTGTTACAACTGTATATATACATTATACACGGTTATAACACATTTGTCAATAGTTTTTGAAAAAAAGAAGACGGAAAACCGAAATTTTCCGTCTTTTTCGATATTTGAGTTAAAAAACGACCCTTTCCGCCTTCACGCACTTGTTTCCCGCAAGTGTAAACAGCGCGCCGTGGGCGGTGATTTTGCCTTCGGCGACTCTGTAGCGCTGAGGCATAGCTGTTGTAAAGCCTTTTATTATGCAATCTGTCGCAACGCCGAGAATGCTTATATCGGGGCCGGTCATACCGATGTCGGTTATGTAACCCGTGCCGCGGGGAAGAACCTGCTCGTCCGCGGTTGCAACGTGTGTATGCGTACCGAAAACCACGGAAGCGCGGCCGTCGAGGTAATAACCCATAGCAAGCTTTTCGCTGGTTGCCTCGGCGTGAAAATCGAGAACGGCAATGTCGTAGTTCCCCGTTTCACGTTTAAGTATCGAATCCGCAACTTCAAAGGGCGAGGCAAGCGACACCTTCATCGAGACATTACCTTGAATGTTCATAACAAGAACGCGCTGTCCTGCAGCAGTTATGATACAATGACCGTGTCCCGGTGCGCTTCCCGGAAAATTGGCGGGGCGGAGAATATATTTTTCATCATCGAGATAGGAATAGATGTCATACCTACCAAAGGCGTGGTTGCCCGTCGTTATGACATCTGCACCCGCGTAGAATATGTCCTCGGCGTCGTTCTGCCCGATGCCGTGTATCTCTGCGGCGTTTTCACCGTTGACAATGACAAGATCTGCGCCAAGGTGATTCTTTATTTTTCTGAGATTTGAGCGCAGATAGGCAACTCCTGCCTGCCCTACAATATCTCCGATTGCAAGAATTTTCATTTTTCTATTGCCTTTTTGAGCCACTTGCCCGCAGCCTTTGCTACTACTATGTAAATGACTGCGCCGAGTGCGCTCTGTGCGAGGTTGAATGGAACGCCGGCGAGAGCAGCCATACCGTTTTCGTACATAAATACCGCCTCAAACGCCCAATAACCGACTGCGCAAAGTATTATCGAAGCTGCGAGCGCGATGATGTTGTGCCACGACAGCATCTGCTTCTTTCGCGAGAAGAAAAGAACGGTAATGATTCTGATAATGACGGTGATGGGTATGTAAATCGCATATCCCGCGCAAAGATCGGCGAGTCCCACGCCCACTGCGGCTGAAACCATTGCATAGGGGAGGGGAAGAAGCGCGGAGGCGAGAAATACGATTCCGTCACCAATGTGAACGTATCCGACGGGAAGCGGGACTTTCACAAGAAAGGTTGCGACGAAAACGAGTGCAGCGAACATTGCGCTGATGCAGATGAGTTTGATGTGCTTGTGTGATGCTGTGTGTTTCATTGTTGGCAAATAAGTTCCTTTACTGAGAGAATGATTTCGTTTTCATAGCCCGAGCAAAGTGCGGCAAGCACATCTCGGGTGCCGTTGTATACAACGGTTGCAAGGGCGTCTGTGCCCTCAAAAGCCTTGTTGCCAATTGATGAAAGTGTCGAGGGGAGAGATAATTTGACGAGCTTTTCGCAGGAAGCGATAGCTCTTGCGCCGATGGTTTCAAATCCTTCGGGAAAGACGATCTCGCGAATCTCGTTGCAGTTTCGGAACGAAGCCGAGCCGATCTCCTTGAGCTTTGCTGAAAGAGTGATGCTCTCAAGTGCCGAGCAATCCTCGAAAGCCTTTTCTCCGATGAATTCGACGGAATCGGGGAGCGTGATCGATTTGAGAGAAGAGCAAGCAAAGAAGCCCTGTGCTTCAATACGCTTGATCGAGGGGGGCAGAATGATGCTTTCAAAGGGAGCGTAGAAGAACCCCTTGTCTGCAACAGCCATAACGAGCACGTTGTCGAAAACGTCGGGAACAACGATCTCCCCTGCACCCTTGTACTTCTTTTCAACAAAGGTTATAGCCCCGTTTTCGTCGATCTTGAACCACGGCATAGATGCGGACGTGCCGACGATAACGTCATCGCGCCCCGCGAGCTTTTGCGCGTTCTTGGGGATACAAGTCGATGCGATCGCGGCGGAATCCTTGTAGTCACCAAGGCTCAGATATATCTCGTATGCGTCAAGATACTCCTCTGCGGCGTAAAGCTCGTTTGCGCTCTCATATATGCGCGCGGGCTCCCATACGTTTCGCTCGAGAAGCACGAGGGCAACGATGCCGCCTGCAAGTAAAAGCACAGCGAGAACTATCAAAGCGATCTTTGCGATCCTTGCGCGCTTGCGCTTTTTGTATTCTTCAATACGCCTCTCGGTTGCCTTTTCCTGATAAAGCTTCTGGCGTTCGGCACTTGTAAGGTGCCTTTTTTCTTCTTGATTTACGTTGTTTTGTTCGGACATATAATTTATTTTGTTTCTACGGGAATGAATTGCGTTGTGGGCTTGGAGGGAAGAACGGGAAGAGCTTTGAGGTTGCAATCGATGTAGATTGGGCAATGATCGGAAACGTCAAGCGCATCCTGCTCGAGGACTACGCGGTATTCCTTGACGTCGAATCCCTCGTGACCGAAGAGGAAGATATGGTCGATCGAGGTGAGCTGCGAGCCCTTGGGGGCGGGACCGCCCTCGTATTCGCCGCTTTCGGGATTATAAACGGCATAGGGGTGGTGTGTGCCGGTGAGATGCGAGAATTCGGTAGCGCAGACACGTGTGTCAAGTCCGCCCCATTCGTATGCGCGGCGGTAGGGAAGCGAGCCGATACGGCAGTTCCAGTCGCCCATTGCAACAACGGGTACATTATACTTATACTTCATATAATTAACATAAGTCATCATCTGGTCAACGTCGCCAACACGCGCGAGATCGGATTCGGGACCACCCTGCCACCAAAAATGAGTAGAGATAGCACCAAACTGCATTCCGTCGCTCTTGCGGCGAAGAACTGCCCATGCAAGGCTCTTGGTCTTGTGGTTGTTAAGACCTGTGAAAAGATGCCAGCCGTGGTCGATAACATCAAACATACCCTTGCGGATAAGAAGGGGAGTGTTGTCGGTAAATCCCTCGGCTTCCTTATGCGTGAGAAGCTCATATTCGGGCTCAAGAAGCTCAACGATGCGCGATTCGTAGAGATTCGGGGTCATCTCCTGAAGTCCGAGAACGTCGGGCAGATAGCGCATATAAATATCACGCATGTGAAGGTCGCGGTTGTAAACGGGACCGCACCAAATGTTATGGGACATAATTCTGAGTTCTGTTTTCTTTGAGTAATCCATGTCGGAACCTCCGTAGTTTTTATTATTATAATTATACTATTTTTAACTGCGATTGGCAAGAGCTTTTTGCAAATTTATTCTTTACTTTTGTCGTGAACGACCGAAAGCTTCATGCTCGTATACTCAACGCGAACACCGCAGACCTCGATTGAATATTCAAGAGTCATTTTTCCCGATTTAAGAAGTCGGTTTTCAAGAATATCGGTTCGCGTGGTGAATTCGACTCTCTCGCCGTTTGCGGCTTTGCTGATACATCTGTGTCGCTTGCCCTCTTCAAGAAACACCGTCACGGGCTCCTGAAAGGTAGTCTCTCCACGGCGGAAGGAGATCAGATCCGGTTCGGATTTTGAAAACGAGATCTCATTCTCTCTGTCATTCGTCGATTTGAATTTGAGCGTAATGCGCCCGTCCTTGCCGGATGAAAGCGTACCCTCGGATATGACCTTGGTGCTTGAACCGAATATCGTCGAAAGGAGCTTTTCCGCCACCGTGTCGTTTCCCGGTTTAAAAACGTCCTGCTTTATTTCTGCGTTAACAATAACGTCGTAATGCATTTTTTACCTCATTGCTTCGATTTTTGTTGGGGTATAATATTTTTGAGGTGATGAAAATCAAAAAAATATGTTTAATGCTTTCGTTTCTGATGATCTTATTTTTCGCTCTGCCCGTGTCGGCGGAAAGTGAAGAAGTGCTTCTTCTTGCATCTGCCGCGGAGGCTGTGGCGGGTGGAGAAAGCTACACAGTTATGGCAGCTTTTTCATCCGTAATGCTCAACCGTGTGCGGAATGAGGACTATCCCTCAAGCCTTGCCGCAGTCATTTCGGATGCGGGAATCGATATATCCGCAGTCGAAGCGTCACCGAGGGCGATACGCGCCGCAAGGGATGCGCTTGGCGGATTTGACCCAACGGGAGGAGCTCTGCACTATTCCCGTGAGGAAAAAGACCTTCCGGGAATTCTGCTCGGCGTGCCGGGCTGGAGCTTCTATTGAAATTATACCGCATAATCGGGCAATAGTCAAGAAAATTTCATTATATTTTCTTGACTTTTTTCTGTTTTCGTTATATAATTATATGGATAATTTATTTTTATTAAGAGGTAGAACAATGGATCTTAAAAATCTTCTTAAATCACTTGAAAACTGCCCCTGCGGCAGAGAGCACACCTTTGACACCAAGGTCGTTGAGATCTACAGCGGTCTGACAAAGGACACGGGCAAGATCCTGCTTGATGCAGGCTTCCCCACCAACATCCTTCTTGTTGCCGATGAAAACACTCTCGGCGTTGCAAATGCAGAGGGACTTTGCGAGGCTCTTGATGCTTCGGGCTTCAACGTAAAGAAGCTTATCTATAAGAATATGATGTACGCCCGCATCGAGCAGGTTCGCGAGGTCGAGGCTCTGCTTGACGATGTTGACGGCGTAATTTCATGCGGCACCGGCTCGCTCAACGACATTTGCCGCGTTGCATCCTTCGAAAAGGACAAGAAGTTCTGTATCTTCGCGACAGCTCCCTCGATGGACGGATTTGCATCAGATACCGCTCCCATTATTGAAAACAACTTCAAGGTATCCTGGTTCGTTCGTCAGCCCATGGTCATCCTCGCCGATACCAAGATCCTTGCAAACGCACCGACAGAGCTCAAAGCTGCAGGCTTTGGCGATATGGTAGCAAAGTACATAGGCATCGTTGACTGGAGAATTTCCAACATTCTCACCGGCGAATATTATTGCCCCGCGATCGCAGACCTCACTATGACCGCAGTCAAGAAGATGGTTGCCCTTGCCGATAAGGTTACGGGTAACGATGAAGAAGCTGCAGGCGCGATCATGGAAGCTCTCGTTCTTTCGGGACTTGCAATGAAGCTCGCTCTCTGCTCAAGACCCGCATCGGGCGCTGAGCACGTTGTTTCCCACTATTGGGAGTGCTACAAGCTCGCTCGCGGCATCTGGCCCGAATTCCACGGCAAGAAGGTAGGCGTTGCTACCCTCATCATAAACAAGATCTATCGCAATATCGCAGACCGCGTCGAGGAGATCAATCCCACCAAGGACGAGCCCGATTGGAACGAGGTCTACAAGCACTTCTCGGCTGAGCAGATCCCCGAGGTAGAGAAGCTCAACAATCCCAGCATCATGGATAAGATCGACGCCGCTGACCTCAAGGCTAAGTGGCCCGAGATCCGCGAGATCATTTGGGAGGTCCTTCCCGAGAACGATGAGCTCCTTGCTCTTATGAAGACCGCAGGCTGTGCAACCACTCCCGAGGAGATCAACGTAACCCCCGAGCTCTTCGCCGAGGGTATCTACTACCACGGATATATGAGATACCGCATCCTTCTTACCAGAATGATGCCCATGATCGGTATCGATGCGCTTGATTATCTTGACTAAAATATAGCAAATCAGGTTGGCTTGATCTTCAAGCCAACCTATTTCAAAATTGCGGAAAGGAGTTCCCGATGAAAAACGAAAAACTTATGTCACTTGCCGCCGTTTTCGGTTGGTTCGGCGCGTATCTTTTTATCAGCATAATTGCCGTGCGTCTGCCCGAGGGCGTTGACTGTGCGGCTACGATACTTGCACTTTGGGGACTCGTTTTCATTTGTGCAAGGAGCTTTGAAGATAAAAAATCGTTCCCCGAAATGCTCGCTCACGGCGGCATACGAAATGTCAAGGCATCGTTTTTGCTATTCGCTTTTATAGCCGGTGCAGGACTTAATCTCGCATATAGCGGGCTTCTTCCGCTGCTCCCTATCCCCGAGGAGGTAGTCGATTCTTACGTAAATGCCTCGTCAAAATACGAAGAACCATCAAATGCGCTTATGTTCAAGGCGGTCTTCCTTGTCCCCGTGCTTGAAGAAACGGTATTCCGCGGACTCATCGGTGACAGAATAGGCAGATTCGCGCCGAAATGGATCGCCATACCCATAGCCTCGCTTATCTTTGCCGTGATGCACGGCAATCTGCTTTGGATCTCGTATGCATTTATCTCGGGACTGATCCTGACTTGGATGTATTTCAGATGTAAGTCGATCCTGCCTTGCATATCATTCCATCTCGCGTTCAATGCCGCAAATTATCTTTGGGCGAAAATCTTGCTTCTGCCCGACGAGGTGTGGGCGTATGCGTTGAGCCTTGTGATCGGAGTTGTAATATTTATTGTACCATTAGCGATCGTATTAAGAAAAACAAAATAAAGATCGGCGTTCCGTTGCATTGGAACGCCGATTTTTTATTAGTTGATTTCTTTAATATACTCTCTCACTGCATTCGCAAAGCATTTGCCAAGCTCGCGCAAGGTATCTTCGTTGACCACGGCGCTTCCGTCCTTTTCGCCGAAATACGGCGTTTCCAGGGTGAAGGCGAGATGGTTTTCGGGCTTCCTTGCGATATAGCGCGCAAATGTTTCGTTAGTATCCTGATTCCAACCCGTGTTGGGAGGAACATCGTTGATGGGATCATATGGGATGGATCCATCGGTGATCTTGCTTTTCAATATTTTTGTGAATCGCAGAAAACGTGGCAGATCCTCTTCCATATTGTAAACGATAGAAACCTTATCGTTGATCTTTCCCAAATGCATCGGAGAATGAAAATCGAAGGCAAACAAAACCGGATTATTATCCGCGAATCGACGGATCGCGGCGCAGGTGTTATACAGACTTTCACCGCCGTCCCGCGGGTAATCCCTGTTGTGGTCGTGAGGTAAGCGGTGCTTTCCCTGATCTCCGTCCACAACGCCGTCATAATCCACAAAGGGTACGCAAACGATCTCGCAGCCTTCAAGCGGCTCGTCAATGAAGGACTTAAATACCGACTCGAGTACGTGAGTACCCGTACTTTCGCAGGCGTGATGGCGCGATGTCAGAAGGATCTTCTTATCGCCCGAACCGAAACGCACGAAGGGAACGCTCCGTCCCTTGTTTGAAAGACAAAGCTCCTCGATTTCGAGTCCGTTTGCAGCACAAAACATTTCGAAGCGTGCGGGAACGTAGACCATATCGTGAGCGAAATACACCTTGTTTTCATCCTCGCCAAAGGTATAAGTAAAGGATTCGATTCGCGATTCGTCCTCGAGGACGGTAACCTTTCTGCTCCCCGTCCAGCTCCAATGGATCTGATCGTGAGAGACCGCCGCTCCACGGTAGCCTACTCGGCTTTTGTGCGGGAATTCAAAGGTGACGGTCCTTCCCGCCGCACCGGTTACACGGAATGACCAATAAAACCAATCTCGGTCAAGGCGGGTGTCGCGAAGCTCTCGCTCGACTCTCACGCGGTCGCCGTCGATCTCCAAGACTTCGATATTACCGCCAATTATTTCTTTATCGATCTTCATTGTTATGCGAGCTCCACAAACGCGCAAACGGGATTGTGGTCGGATATGTAAAGACCGTCCGCGGGTGTGTCGGTTACGATGTAGGATTTTGAAATGTCGCAGGGAAGATCGGTGAAGATATAGTCGATCTTCGGAGCCTTTTCGGGAGAATGTCTGCCGAAGCCGTGGAAGGTGCCGCCGAGGCTTGCGGTTGCATCGATAACGGGCTTGCCGTTGATTTCGTAAGCGGTAAACGCCTCGATCTCGGGCGTGCCGGGCTTTGCATTCATATCGCCCGTAATGATGCAGGGAAGCTTACGCTCGGAAAGGTATCTGACAACGTCGAGCGCGCCGAGCTTTCTTGCCTCGGAACCCTTGTGGTCGAGGTGAGTGTTGAGGAAGATGAAGATCTCATCGGAATCCTTATGTTTGAGAGTAGCTGCGGTATATACGCGAGGGCAGCCGCTCTGGTCAGCCGCGTAGCGAGAGCCGGGAACGAGGGGAGTAGCGGAAAGCCAGCGGGTCTCGAGTGCGATCAGCTCAAAGTCATCGCGCTTGAAGGCGATGCAAGTGGATTCGCCGCGGTAATCTTTGCCGCGACCGCAGCCGACTACTGTATATCCGAGGGGAGAAAGCTCGTCGCCGAGCCATTTCTTCATTACGGAAGCGGCTTCCTGAAAACCGATGAGATCGGGAGCGTTTTCCTTGATTGTGTCAAGAATTCTGCCCTTGCGGTTGTGGAAAATGTTGTTGCCGTCAACCTCGGCAATAACGCGGAGATTAAAGGTGCAAACTTTAAGTGTGGTGCTCATTTTTAAGCCTCCTGAATATTTATTCTGTTTTTGTTTTTCTTGAAAAGATTACAATGCCGAGCGCGGCAACTGCAACAAGTGCGAGGGCGGGGAAGATAAGTCCGCCGAGAGAGTCAAAGGTATTCGGTGCTTCAGCGATAGCGGTGGTTGCCTCATCGGGGATAGGCAGTGCGATAGCGTCGAGCGCAAAAATAAATCTACTCATTTCTTTTCTCCTCTTTTTGAATTACGATAAATAAGTATTCCCACCGTGGCACCTATAATGATACCGAGTGCGAGCGCGATCACCCATCCGCCTTCTTGCATCATAAAGAAGAATTCGTCAACGGGTGAGAAGACTACGTCGAGTGAGAAAAAAGGCAATTTCATTTTGGATCCTCCTTGTTTTTCTTTTTCTTGGTGAACAATACAATTCCGATAATCGCGCTGATCACGAGCAGAGCGGCAAGCGCGATCACCCATCCCAAGTGTACCAAATACACCATAAACATATCGAAGGGCGAAACAGCGGCATCAAGTATGAATAAATTATACATTTTTGCCTCCTAAAACAGTGGGAGTATTGCAGAGCCTAAAACTAAAGAAACTGCATTGATTACCGTGGAAATAAAAATCGACTTTTTCGGTGGGAGATCACAAAGAAAACGAATGAGAAGACCTTCACCAATAAATACAGCTATCTCACCGAGAATAACAACTGTTAAGTAGACCGTGTAGTTTTGTGTTAATGCAAATATGATCATCAAAGCCGCGTTGAGCGCGGGATTTGTCAGAAGATTTATAAGTATCAGCGGGATGATCGAATTCTTCCTTCGCATAATACACGCACCGAGCGGAACTTCAAACACTAAAGTCAGCGCTAAAGCATAAAAAAGAGTGGAAATTGCCTTCATTTTCGATCACGGATGTCGTCTGTGGTAAGAAATACACAAACAGCTGCAATAAGAGAGAGAAGCGGGATAAGTATCATCGAAAGAGTCGCTTCAATGGGGAATAGAGTATTGACAAAATATCCGATAAAGAGAGCGACGGTCGTCAGTCCGAAGACAAATCCTTCGTGACCCAGGAGCTTTCGCGCCGCACCGACAAGGGTGATCGGCATTGCTATGTTGAAGAAAAATGTTGCGGCAAGGAAGAAAAGCGTTGACCCGGCGCCCAGATAATAGAGCGGAACACAGAGAAGAAGCGCCGCAGTGCCGACCCGTCTTGCGCCGAAAATGTCGGAAAATACACCGCCGAGAAACTTTCCCGCAAACGCCGACGCGGCGATTACGAGAGGGATGAGCGAGGATGACGATTCGGGTCTGCTTGCCGCAAATCCCGCATAGGAGCGGATGGCAACGGCAAATAGCAAAACCGAAAGCGCGGGAAGCGAAGCCGAAAGAATGATCTTTGCGGCGGGGCGGGCTTTTTCTTCTTCCTTGATCTTCGGAAGAGAAATGTTCTTCCGTTCGCCCTTGCAATAGATCATAACCGCGCAGGCGGCAAAGACCAAGCAAGCCGCATAATGAATGGGGGAGAGCAGAAGTTTCTCACCGAATTTGCATCCGAGTGCAATTCCGAGAGAACCCGACGAAACAAATATTCCCGCGCGGGTAAATCCGCTCTCTTCTGTCAGCGCGTCAATTCCGCCTCCGACGTGAAAACAAGCGTTTCCGAGGCCGACAAGGCAGACGGTCAACGCGGGCGCTATCCCGCCGATCATCACACCTATTGCCGTCGAAAGAATGCCGCAAACGGCAAATATTCTGCCGTTCGATCTGACTTTATCGGCAAGCGCGCCGAAAAGATGCTGTGTCGCAAATGCGAGCATATTGTAAAGTATGAATAAGAGCGCTACCGATGCCGCGTCGATATCCCCCGAGGCATACATCGCATAAAGTATGTATCCGCAGGCAAGATCGACGAGAAAATGCGAGATCGTATAGGTGATCAAAGAATTGTCTTTCATTCCTTGGGCTCCGGGTCTTTCTTTGCCGAGGAGGTTCGAACCGATGAAAGCGAGATCAGAAACGCCACGAATGATGCTACCGCGAGAAGTCCCGAAACGATCAGGAGGGCGAGAGTGATCTCATTTCCACCGGGAGCTGAAGACGATTCGGAATTCGGTGCCGCATCCTGATATGTGATTTGGGTTTCTGCTCCGTCTTTGAGTGTGCTTTCGGTCACTTCTTCCGCCGGAGCTTGCATTTCCACATCGGTCTCCGGACTTGTTGAAATACCCGTCGCTGCCATAGTTTCCGGCACGATGGTTTCGGCGACCACCATAGTTTCCGGCTTGGCTGTTTCGGGTATCGACACAGTGTCGCTCGGCGCAAACTCGGGAGCCGGGTCTTCAACGGAAGCAGATGTCTGTTCTGCTTCAACATTTACATCGGTTGGCTTGGATAATGCCGATTCGGATTTCATCTCGGTATTACACTCTTCGGTAATGGCATAATCGGGGTCCTTTGGCACACCCTCGCCGCCCGTGCCCGAACGCCACATTGGGATCAATGTGATCGCGAGTGTTGCGGAAAGGCAAAGCATAACGCAAGCGACGGAGATTGCTGCGCCTCGGAAAAAAGCAACTTTGCGTCTCGGCTTTTCCTTCGGCTCTGCTTTGATCGATTCCATTATGCGCGAATGAAGTCCCTCGGGCATCTCTTCCTCTGCCGAACGGATCGCTTCCTTGAGCGCGCGGAGCTCCTCAAACTCTTTGCGGCATTCTTCGCACTCTGCAATATGCGCCTCAAACTCGCTCATCTCCGCCGCGGTCAGCTCGCCTTCTATATATTCATCTGCCATCAAGCGGAAATTTTTGCATGAAGGAGTCTTTCCCATAGCTTTTCCTTTCGTAAATTTTGTTTTCATATATAAAGACGCGGATCCTTTCAAAAAGTTCCGTAATTTTCGAAAATTATAAAATATTTTTTGATAAGATAATTTTTCGCAATCGCTCCCGCGCGCGGAAGAGTTTGGATTTCAGCGTCCCCTCGGCTATCCCGAGCATCGCGGCGATCTCGGTGTATGAAAGACCTTCAATATCACGCAGAACGATTATCTCTCTTGCCGCCGACGGCAGTTCTTCGATGGATTGTCGAACCGCTTCTTTTTCGACCTTGCGAAGATACGATGCATCGGGACGCGAATCGGGTGAATCATCCGCAATATCGATTTCAAATTCACCATCTGCATCGAGGATGACGGTGTCGATCTCATCCCGCTTCGAATTCTTGCGGATGAGATCGAGCGCAAGATTCCGCGCCGTTCGCAGTATGTATAATTTGAGCGAATTTTCAAGCTTCAGCTCATTCGCCGCCCGCCAAAGCCGCAGGTAGGTTTCCTGCGTGACGTCTTCTGCGTCTTCTTTCTTCTTGACGATTGAGAGCGCAAGGTTATAGACCGCGCGCTCGGTCTGCAGAACTATCTGCTCAAAGGCTCTGCCGTCGCCCTTTTTTGCAAGCAGAAACAGATCTTCAAGCTTCATATTCTCATATTTCAAGCGACGGCACCTCCTTTGGGTTTATTCTTCTTCGTTTGCCTCCGCAAACGCACGGACGAGCGCATCGTGCGCCTCCGCATATGTCATTGAGTTCATAAAATCAAATCTCGCACGTGTCGCACCGCGGATCCCGCGGAAATAATGCGATACCACGACTTTTGCCTCGGCAAGCCCGCGCCGCTCACCCTTGTGAGCGATAGCCATATCGAGATGGCGCTCGGCTATTGCCTGTACCTCTTCGTGCGAGGGATAGGTGAAATCTCTGCCCTCGAGCATATCCGCAATCTGACCGAAGAGCCAAGGATTGCCCATCGCGCCGCGCGCAAGAGCAAAACCGTCGCATCCTGTTTCAGTCTTCATCTTTATTGCCTGCTTGGCGGAAAATAGGTCACCGTTGCCAATGACGGGCACACGGACGGCACTCTTGACCTCGCCGATTATCGAAAGATCGACTCCGGGCGAATAAAACTGATCGCGCGTTCTTCCGTGAACGCAGATCGCGACCGCTCCCGCGCTTTCTGCGGCAAGAGCGCATTCGACGGCATTTTTGCTTTCCTTATTCCATCCCGCGCGTATCTTGACCGTGACGGGCAGGGAAGAGGCTTTGACAACAGCCTCGGTTATTCTGTGAATGAGCTCGGGATTTTTCATCAGCGCGCTGCCGTCACCGCTCTGAACTACCTTTTTAACGGGACAAC
>JAZSOQ010000085.1:0-23570 GCA_045537015.1 Eubacteriales bacterium | reverse complement strand
ATCTCTTTGAGCAACCTTGTTTCGCTGCGGATACCGTATAAATATCCGATGAAAAGCATACGGAAAAGAACCTCCGGCTCGATTGCGGGGCGTCCGTTATTTTCACAATAATATGGCTTGCAGATCTTATTAATGAAACTGAAATCTATTGTTTTATCTATCTTTCTCAAAAGGTGATCTTCCGGTACAAGTTCTTCCAGTATTACAAATTCAAGTTTATTTTGCTTCCCGTTTCTTTCTGTAAACATAGGCGTTTCTCCTTGCTTTTTCTTGCACCTATATTATACCATATTTTTGTTTTTCTGTAAAGTACGACAAAGGGCTCAGAACTTTCGTCCTGAACCCTTTGTCAGTGGGCTGTGCCCCTCGGCATTCGCCGAGGGGCAGAAAGAGGTAAATGTCTTGCCGATCAATTTGGTTTATTGTTGATAGGCATAACGGTCATATCATAAAAAGGATAGTTGCCCGAAGGAAGTGACTCGGAGTCGTCATAGTGAATAGTATGATGAATTATCAGCCTGCAGTCGCGCTCAAAAACTCTTTCGTTTGTATAAATAGGGCTGCCGGTTAATTCACCACGCAAATACTCACGGTACGTCCACGTATTGTCATTGGTTAAAAAATACGTTTCCATACGACCGCGGTCTGTAATGCTTTGATATTCGAAAATATCTGTGATCAGATATTTATACTCACCCGTTTCAAGAACTGTATGATTCATAGGGTCGTACTTGATAAATTTATAAATCTTACCGTCATATATTATTTCTGTCAAGTAAATAAAATGATTATATAATTTGTCATTACCGTCGGTTTCAAGATGATAATTGCCTATACTATAGTTTGCAATCAAAACCGATGCGCGAACGCCGCGATTGACTTTATCACAGAAAACATGCCACAGTTCCGCCCCGGCAAAAAAACCATCGGCATTCGTACCTTCGACAACCCAACCGCCTTTTAGTACCTCTTCAAAAATCTGTTCAGGTGTCATCTCCGCAATAAAGGAAAATACCGGACTGTTCCGCCAAGCTTCGGGAATCGAGTCATCTTTTTCGATTACCTCTTCGGAAGTGATCTCTTCGCCGTCTTTGGTTACAGTAAGTGCGAAAATAATGGCAGATTCATCAAGTTTATAATCGTATTCTCCTACCACATAATGAGGTTTCTCATACGGGATCCTCTCTTTTTCAATTCCGACGATAATGTAATCACCTGCGGGAAGCATCGAAAGCTCGGACAGTTTATCGAAGGAATATTCGGTCTTTACCCAATCCGTAGCGTAAATTTCAAAGTGAGAGACGGTGACGTTTTCGGGTAGCGTGTATGAGATCACGCGGTCGAGTGTCAGATGCGGAAAATTCTCATATTTATACTTCTCTGTGTTGATAACGTATTGCCAACCCGATGCGATCTTTTCCGTCCATACTGATTTTTCGTCCTTATACCAGGTATAACCGATGTGAACTGATACAGGATTAATTGATGTGTTATTATCCGTTATGATTTTTACATTGCTATATTGAAAATTCGGGATCGCTTCTTCTGTCGTTTGCTCATTCTCGGTGCTTTCAATATCGTTGAACGTTTCTTCACCCAAATCGGAATTTTCCGTTATACCTGAAGTATGATCTCCGATCCCGGCTGCGAATGAACCAATGAACTCCGCAACGTAACCGAATATCGGCGTTGCAAATGCAAGCAAGATGAGGCACGCCGCAAGTGCAAGATACTGCTTCCAATGTCTGAAAGGGGAGAGTTTCACCCGAACATTTTGAGTCATATCCGGCTCTTTCAAAACATCAAAAACGTCATCAATATATTTCTCATCGATATATTCAAGCGCCTCGAGAATGCGCTTGTCCTTGAATCTTATCTCCGCATTCATACTATGATCCCCTCCTTTTTCATAAGCTCCGCGATCTTCTTGCGCGTTCTGTGAACCGATACCTTGATCTTGCTCTCTCCGAATCCGAGTTGCAGCGAAATATCCGCCACGCTCATTCCGAGGTAGAAACGCATAATAAATATGCGTCTGTCATCTTTCCCGAGCGAGTCAAGCACGCGGTTGACAACCTCTCCCGCACGTTTTGCCTCAAATCCATCCGCAAGACTGTGCCCATCCTCAACTGTCAGCAAAAATTCCTCACCCACGGTTTGATAATTCTTTCCCCGCTTCCAAGCATTGTTGTCGCGCGAACGGTTCAGCGCGTGGTTTCTCATCGATCTTCCTATGTAAGATCGCAAATTGGACGGCTTCTCGGGCGGTATCGAGTTCCAAAGTGAAAGCAACAGGTCGTTGAAGCATTCCTCGCGGTCTTCGTTAGATGCCAGGATCTGCGCAGCGACGTACATACAAAGGTCCTTGTACTTATCCTGTGTTTCTCCCAGCGCACGCTCATCGCGCGCCCAAAACATTTCGACTATCTTTTCATCAGTCATTGTCTTTCTCCTTTCCGAAAAAGTCTTTTCACTTACATAGACACCGTTTGCGCAAAAAGGTTACAAACTTTTTTGCGGTTTTTTCTATAATAACAAATTTTCTTTCCAATGTCAATGAAAAATAAAAAAATTCCCGTTAGGTATTGATTTTTTTTATGATATGTGATATAATATCACAGTACGCCGGTGTGGCGGAATCGGCAGACGCGACGGACTCAAAATCCGTTGGTAGCGATATCGTGCGGGTACAAGTCCCGCCACCGGCACCAAAGAAAACAGCACAGCCGCAAGCGGCTGTGCTGTTTTCTTTAGTACCGATTGCAAAGACGCAGAATCCCTTGCTGTTGCTTGCAACAGCAATCATTTGCGCGCTAACACCGTATATTAATTTTTAGCCCAATAATGCGCGCAAATATGGGTTCGTAAGTCCCGCCAATTGAATTACCCCGCCAAATTATAACGAAAAGCCACCCGCTTCGTGTTGCAAAGCAACACGAACGGTTGCGCTTGCTGTGATAATAAGATCGCTAATCATACAATCTCAACAATCATTGATTTTTAATTGACCTTAGATTTAATATTTTATAGTATAATTAATCCGTAAAAATACATTCCAAGGAGAAAATTTGATGTTCCGAATTCTCATAGCCGAAGATGACCGCGAGCTCCGTCAGCTCTTTTCGCACGTTTTGGCAAAGCACGGTTACAGCGTAGTCGGCGTTTCAAACGGCCGCGAAGCGCTCGCAGAGATAGAAGCAGGTTACTTTGATCTTATTATTTCAGATATAATGATGCCCGAAATGGACGGCTACGAACTTGTCCGCACTCTGCGCGATGCCGAAAACCACACTCCGGTACTTATGATCACGGCAAAGGATGCCTTCGACGCAATGCAGCTTGGATTTATCTCGGGAACCGATGATTATATGGTCAAGCCGATAAATGTAAACGAGATGATCCTTCGTGTTGGCGCGCTTCTTCGCCGCGCACAGCTTATCAGCGAAAGAAGACTCACCATCGGCGAAACCGTAATGGAGTGCGATTCGCTGACAGTAACCTCGGGCGGTGAAAAAATGATCCTTCCGCAGAAGGAGTTTATGCTGCTCTTCAAAATGGCTTCATACCCCGGTAAGATATTTACCCGCCAACAGCTCATGGACGATATCTGGGGCTACGATTCGGAAACCGATACCCACACGGTTGACGTACATATCGGCAGACTCCGTGACCGCTTCCGCGACTCTGCGGATTTCAAGATCGTCACCATGCGCGGCGTTGGCTACAAGGTGGTGAAGCTGTGAAGAACCCAAAAAAGTTTTTTCGCAAACTCTTCAACCTTAATTTCTATTTTACGCTTTTCACCATCGGCGAAGTCGTCGTTTCCCTCGGCATTGCCAGGTTGCTTTCAAATTTCTTCGGCATCGACCTCAACGACTCTCCCTTTACCTATTTCTTCATCTGCTCCGTCTGCGTTGCCGCAGGACTTGCCGTGCTGATAAATTCATTTTTTTTGAAGCCGATCGACAAGCTCTCTGAATCTATGAAAAAGGTTTCGGGCGGTGATTTTTCAATCAGACTCAAAGAAAACAGCAAGATCAAGGAGATCGGTGAGCTCAACAGAAGCTTCAATTCGATGACGGCAGACCTCGGCGCGACCGAAGTTCTGCAATCGGATTTCATTTCAAACGTTTCGCACGAGATTAAAACTCCGCTTAACGCAATCGAGGGCTACGCTACGCTTTTGCAGGACTCGGATTCAACAGACGAGGAAAGAAAAAGATACACCGAAAAGATACTTTTCAACACCCGCCGCCTTTCCGAGCTCGTCGGAAACGTCCTCATCATCTCAAAGCTCGAAAGCGGAGCCGTTGACGTCAACAAAGAAGATTTCCGCCTCGATGAACAAATAAGACAGTCGATAATGCTTCTTGAACCCAAGTGGGTAGAGAAGGACATCGAATTTGACATTGAGCTTGACGAGGTCGTATACCACGGCGACAAAACGCTCCTTTTGCACGTATGGAATAATATAATCGGTAATGCAATTAAATTCAGCCCGGTCGCGGGTATGGTTACAATAAGGCTTGTAAGCTCTGCCGATGAGATTACTTTCTGTGTTGACGACTGCGGTGCCGGAATTGAAGAATCTGCGAAAAAGCATATTTTTGATAAGTTTTATCAAGCCGACAGCTCGCATAAGCAAGAGGGCAACGGCCTCGGCCTTGCGCTTGTAAAACGTATAGTTGATATGTTTGATGGCACGATAACAGCCGAAAATCTGCCCGAGTGCGGTTGCAGATTCAAGGTCGTACTTAATAATCAAAAAAATAATCAAAAAATATAAAAAATATTCGAAAAAGGTATTGCATTTTTCTTCAACTTATGGTATAATATTCGAGTGTGTGACAACACACGGGGAGCGGTCCTCTGCATGCTCGGTATGAACGCTCTTACATCACTTCTATAAAGGAGGAATAGGTAATGGATTACATTGCAGCTATTACCAAGGAGCATCTTAAGTCTGAACTTCCCGTAGTTAATGTCGGTGATACCGTTCGTATTCACAACCGCATTAAAGAGGGAGCACGTGAGAGAATCCAGCTTTTCGAAGGCGTTGTCATCGCAAAGCACGGCGGCGGAATCTCCGAGACCTTCACTGTAAGACGTGTTTCTTACTCTGTTGGTGTTGAGAAGACCTTCCCCATCCATTCTCCCAACGTCGTTAAGGTCGACATCGTTCGTTCCGGTGTGGTCAGACGTGCAAAGCTCTACTATCTGCGTGACAGAGTGGGCAAGGCTTCCAAGGTTAAAGAGAAGATCTAAGCTTACCTGCATCAATAAAAGACACCTCGATTTCGGGGTGTCTTTTATTGTTTTCTCTTGATTTCGTTCAACATTTGTGTTATAATGAATTATCAAACGAATGAGAGGGAAGATTGTTATGAAAAACAAATATGATATCATAGTTGTCGGCGGCGGCTTTGCGGGTGCTGCAGCAGCAATCAGCGCGGGCAGACTCGGTAAGAGTGTTCTGCTTATCGAAAAGTATAATTGCATGGGCGGCGCGGCTTGTTATGATCTTGTTAACCCCTTTATGCCCTATGCCACAACAGATCCCGAAAGCGGCGAAAGGATCGATCTAAGCTGCGGATTGTTTACCGAGATAGTTGACCGCCTCCGTCAGCTTGGCGGCGCGAAAAACGAAAAGAGAAGCCTTACGTTCAATGAGGAAGTCCTCAAATATCTACTTAACACAATGGCTCTTGAAAGCGGAGTTGAGCTTTTATATCAAACCTACGTCACGGGTGTTCGCAAAGAGGGCGAGAGAATTAAATCCGTGATGATCTCGAACGTTTTGGGAAATTCCCAGATAGAGGCAGATTGCTTTATCGACGCCACGGGCGACGCTAATCTTTCCGTAATGGCAGGATGCCCCTATCAGCTCGGACGTGAGAGCGATAATCTGTGCCAGCCCATGACGCTTTGCTTCCGCCTTGCAGGAGTCAAAGGCTACGATGCCGATCTGAAGGCGCGAATCAATTCGCTGTATTCCGAGTATCAGGCATCCGGCAAGATAAAGAACCCCCGCGAAAACGTACTTATCTTCAAAACCCTCGTCGGTGACATTCTGCACTTTAATACTACCCGCGTGGTAAAACTCGACCCGACAAATGCGGAAGACGTCACGAAAGCCGAAATAATCGCCCGCGAGCAGGTCTTTGAAATGTATAATTTCCTCCGCGAAAATTTCGATGAATTCAAAGACTCAACTCTGATTTCGACAGGTATTCAGATCGGCGTCCGCGAAAGCCGTATGATCGACGGCGAATATACACTTACCAAAGACGATCTTTTGTCGTGCGCCCGTTTCGATGATTCGATAGCTGTTTGCAACTACGACATCGACATCCACAGCCCCGACGGAAGCGGAACGAGCCATTATTACTTCCCGCACGGAGAGTATTACACGATCCCATACCGTTGCCTGATCCCGAAAAACGCCGAAAACCTCCTTGTCGCAGGAAGATGTGTTTCTGCAGATCACGATGCCCAAGCATCGCTCCGCATAATGCCCACCTGCGCTACACTCGGAGAAGCAGCCGGAATTGCCGCTTCGATTGCTTTGAACGGCAATGTAAGATCTGTCGACACCGACGAACTCAGAAAGATTTTGAAAGAAAAAGGCGCCAAAGTGGATTAAGTGCCAAAATCTGCTTGCCATCGTTAAATGAATAATCGCCTCCGGGTCTTGCCGATACTATTTTCAGCAAGATTCCGGAGGCAATTATGTATTGCGGTAAAGTAGAAATCAGCGGTATTAATACCGCAAAATTGAAGGTTCTCAGCGATGAGGAAAAGGAAGAATTCCTTAAAAGAACCAAGTCAGGCGATAAGTCGGCAAGGGAAGAGCTGATATGCGGAAATCTGCGCCTTGTGCTCAGCATCATCCAGCGCTTCGGTGGAAGAAAAGAATCCGCCGATGATCTTTTCCAAGTCGGCTGTATCGGACTTATAAAAGCAATAGACAATTTCAATATAGACGTCGGCGTTAAGTTTTCAACCTACGCCGTCCCAATGATAATAGGTGAAATCAGAAGATATTTGCGCGACAACAACGCCATAAGGATAAGCCGCTCAATGAGAGACCTTGCTTACCGAGCTCTCGGCGCAAGGGAAGAGCTTTCACGTGAAAAGCAGGTCGATCCAACCCCCGACGAGATCGCAGCAAGGCTCGGCGAAAACCGCGAAAGCGTTGTCAGAGCAATGGAAGCAATAGTTGAGCCGATCTCGCTTTACGAGCCTGTATACACCGAAAACGGCGATTCGCTCTACGTCATCGATCAGCTCGCGGACATTGGCTCGAGTGACGAAGCGTGGCTTGAAAAGATCGCGCTCGCCGATGCACTTGAAGCACTCAGCGAGCGTGAAAGAAAAATTATCAATTTGAGATTTTTCAAAAACAAAACGCAAATGGAGATCGCCGAAGAGATCGGCATTTCTCAAGCGCAGGTCTCGCGTCTTGAAAAAGGAGCACTCGAGCGTATGCGAAAGCTTATCACTTGAAGTAGATCACTTGGTCTGATATTCTTTGTGCAAGCTCTGTGTCGTGCAAAACCGCGATAGTCAGCGCACCCGTAGTTTCTTTTTTTATGACGTCAACGCACGTAAGCGCGGTTTCTTTGTCAAGATTAGCAAATGGCTCGTCGAAAATATAGATGTCGGATTTTTTAGCAAGCGCTCTCGCAATCGAAACTCTCGCTTTCATTCCGCCCGAAAGCTCATCGGGGTAGAGATCGACGTTCTGAATATCAAGTGCCCAAAGCAACTCTTTCGCTCGCGAGAGGGTTGCTTTTTTATCTCCGAGAACAAAATTTACGTTCTGCAAAGCATTCCTGTCCGAAAGCAGCCGAGGCTCTTGGAAGGACATAGAGATAGAATGTGATCTGTCATCGAATACGATCTGTCCGCTGTTTGGCTTTTGAAGCCCCGCAATAATATGCAAAAGCGTGCTCTTTCCACATCCGGAAGGACCGCATATAGCAACAAAACCACTCTGCGGAAACGAAAGCGACAAATCCTTAATGACCTCTTTTCCGTCAAAGCGTTTGCAAAGATTATCTATCCGAAGCATTTGCCGCCCTCCTTTTCGTGTGGTTGAGGAACAGATGAAGTACCTTTTCTGTTAGAAAGCTGATCAGGATTATCACAACCGTCCATGCAAGCAAATCAGCAGGCTCCATATAGCTTTTGGCATCCGAAAGCATTTTACCTATCGAATCGGGAATATAAGCAACGACCTCAGCCGCAACCCCCGCTTTTACCGCCAGCCCGACAGATGTTGCCAAAGCAGAGAAGAAGAAAGGTTTTATTGCGGGAATGAAAATTCGCTTGACCTTCATAATCCACGATACACCGAACACGTCTGCCATCTCCAAAAGCTCCTTCGGAGTCTGCGAGATACCCTCACGAACGTTCTCAAAAAGAACGGGAAAGACCATCATAAAGGTTATTGCTGACGGAATTGTATGCCTGTCAACGAGGAATATAGCAATCAGAATGAATGACACGACCGGTGTGGATTTCATCAAAGTTACAGCAGGGGAGAAAAGTGCGTTAATAATTCCCGAGCTCGAACACAATGCCGCAAACATCCATGCCGCAGGGACAGCGATAAGTATTCCGATAAGGATTCTTAAAAGCGAAAGTGCTGTGAAAAGCCAGAATTCGTTTTTTCCTGCAAGCTCGAATAGCCTTAAAAGAGTTTCTATCGGAGTCGGAAGTATCAGCGGATTTCCGACAATCATCGCCGCCATCTGCCACAAAGCGAGCCAAAATAGGGCAACGCCAAGTGACAGAGCGGCCTTTTTAATAGCTTTCATTTAACCGAAAATGTTTTCATCGGGAAGCGCGCCGCCAACCGATGAAGGAACCCGGGCATAAAGTGCGCCCCAGAATTCGTTAAGCGCCGTTTTCATTTCTTCACCGACAAGATAAGTTACGTTACATCTGGGAAGTGCATTTTTTACGAGATTCTCATTTGCAGCAATACCCGCTGCAACAACTGCCGCAGCAGCCTTTTCGGGATCGGAATTCAGAGTATTGACCGATTCCTCGTATGCCTTAAGGAAATTATCCACGGCAATGGGGTGAGCATCGATAAACTCTTTTCGTGCAATGATGCATCCTTGAACAAGCTCTGTGTCGGTAAGGGTCTTCCATTCCTTTGAGAAATCAACGGCAACCTTCAAGGCTGCATTCTTTGTCATAGCAGCTGTTACTTTAGGCTCGGGCAGAACACCAAGCGATGCCTTTCCGCTTGCAAGCGCAGCTGTAAGTTCATCGGGAGTCGAATAGGTATAATCGAGAGTAACCTTATCTGTGAGCCCTGAGAGTTCAAGAAGCGTCTTGAGAACATATTCGGGATTTGATCCGCTTCCGGGGAGATATACCGTCTTGCCCGCAAGATCGGCAAGCGACTTGACGGTTTCTCCGTTCTCAACCAGGTAAAGGACACCAAGAGTATTCACCGCAAGAACCTCAATTCCGCCCTTCGTCTTGTTGTAAAGAACTGCAGCGAGGTTGGTAGGAACGGCTGCAATATCAACACTTCCGCCGATAACAAGGGGAGCAATGAGAGTCGCGTCAGCGTAGAAATCGATTTTAGCATTCATATTGTGGTCGTTTCCGCTTTGAATGTCGCTGTAAAGCGGCGCAATGCCGAAGCCTGTGGTCCCGTTCAGTACGGCAACGCGTATTTCGGTGAAATCCGCAGGAGCGGTATCTTCGTGTGCCAAAGTTTCCTCGGTTTCACCGCCGGTGCAAGCACAAAGCGAAAGTGCAAGAAAGAGCGCAAGTGTGAGTGATAAAAGTCTTTTCATAATATGTCTTCCTTTCAATAGTTATCAAGTAATTCGGGTGCGAGAATTTTGACAGATTTTCCGTCGCGCGATATGGCACCGTCTTCAACGAGAGCATCAAATGCTCTGTAAAGAGAAGCTCTGCCGATGTCCAGCGCGTGCGCGAGAGCAGTCATAGACATACCGATCTCAATCTCGCCGTTGTCGTTGGCGGATGAGTTTTTCAAAAACATAACAAGCCGCCGCTCCGCGCTGCCTCCCGTAACGCAATCGATTTTTGAATTCAGAAATGTAACTCTGTCCGAAAGAAATTTGATCAGATTGGTTCGGAAGATTCCGTCGGTTTCATTAGCCATAAGCTCTTCAAAAGCTTTTCGACCAACAAAAAACATTTCGCTTTTGCCGTCTCCGCAAGCAAATATCCGCGTGTCGGGGGCTTTGTCGGCAAACAACCCCGCAACGCCAACGGCATCTCCGGGAGAAATAAACCGCAAAAGAGTTTGCCTGCCCTTGTCTGAGGAATAAATTACACCTCTACCCGAAAGCAAGATCCCCACAGCACGTTCTTTGGATTCCATAGCCTCCCCCGAACGGAAACAGAGAATAGTTCCGTTTGCAAAAATAATATCCTCGATCATCTTCGGATGGCAGCCATCGAACAGTTTTTGTGCTAAAATTAGCTTCAGATATGATTGCTTCATAGAAAAATGTCCCATTTGATACATATTTGCATATATTATAACACCTCAAAGAATAAAAATCAAGTAGCAAATTCAATAAATATTCGAATTCCCAAAACTATTTTTGTTGTATTACTATTGACATATTCCGTCTTTTGTTATATAATATAATAGATATAAAATGCGAAAGTGTGGTAATTTTCATGACACTTGTTATTCTTGCGGCAGGTATGGGCTCACGCTTCGGCGGAATGAAGCAGATAACCCCCGTTGGCCCTTCGGGCGAATTCATCATTGACTATTCCTGCTACGATGCAATCAAAGCGGGCTTCGATAAGATAGTTTTTGTAATCAAAAGAGAAAATCTTGAGATCTTCCGTGAAACCGTTGGCAGCCGTGTCGAGGGTCACGTTAAGGTCGAATATGCTTTTCAGGATATGACTGATATTCCCGAGCCTTATTCTGTCCCCGAAGGAAGAGTAAAGCCTTGGGGTACAGGTCATGCACTCCTCGCTGCAAGAAATTGCGTCAGCGATAATTTTGCAACCATCAACGCCGATGATTTTTACGGCGCTGAAACATATCAGATAATGGCGGACTTCCTCAAGAATACTCCGCCCATGCACTTCGCTATGGCAGGCTACCGCCTTTCGAATACCCTGACCGAAAGCGGAAGCGTTTCACGCGGAATTTGCAACGCAGATGAAAACGGTATGCTCCTTGACATCACCGAGCGCACCGCTATACGCACAGCGGGTGAGGACGCGGAATATGATGACGGAGAGGGCAACTGGATTCCCGTTTCGGGCGACAGCATCTCTTCGATGAATTTCTTCGGCTTCACACCCGAGGTGTTCGATTTCGCAGCAGAAAAATTCAAGGATTTCCTTGGAAACCTTAAGGATCCTATGAAGAGCGAATATTATCTGCCGAGCGTCGCGTCGCTCGCAATGCAGGCGGGACTCGCAACCGTCAAGGTTTGCCCCACACCCTCGCGCTGGTTCGGCGTAACCTATGCCGCCGACAGAGAAGGTCTCGAGGCCAAAATACGCGAAATGATAGATCAAGGCAAATACTCAGCCGACTTATGGAGGTCACTGTAATAATAATGAAAGAAATTTTCGATAAGGCAAAAAAATTCAATCTCCCCGCAGAACCCGTTTCGATGCAGGAATGCAAGATCGGACATATCAACTCGACATACTTCATTGATTGTGCCGACGGTGAAAAGTTCGTTTTGCAGAATATCAATACCAATATTTTTAAGGATCCCGATATTCTTATGAACAATATCGTCGGTGTAACGGCTCATATCCGCAAAAAGCTCGAGGCAGAGGGAAAAGATCCCCTTCGCGGAACTCTCAAGTTCTATTGCTCGGAGAACGGTCTGTATTATTATAAGGACGAACAGGGAAGCTGCTGGCGTCTTTACAAGTACGTTGATGACGTAGATTGCTTCCAGATCGCCGATTCCACAGAGCTCCTTGAGCGCGTCGGCTGGGCTTTCGGTCATTTCCAGATGCAACTTTCGGATTATGACGCAGGCGAGCTTCGCGAGACGATTCCTAATTTCCACAACACCCCCTCGCGTCTTAACGATTTCAAGATCGCGCTCGAAAAGGACGCCGCGGGCAGAGCAGCATCGATCTCCGATGACATCAAGTTCGTGCTTGATCATTCCGAGGTCTGCTCCTACATTATGGATAAAATCGCAAGCGGTGAGCTTCCTCTCCGCGTAACGCACAACGATACAAAACTCAATAACATTCTTATGGACCACGAAACCGGTGAACCCGTGTGCATCATCGACCTCGATACCATCATGCCCGGCTCGGTGCTCTTCGATTTCGGCGACGCCATCCGCTTCGGCGCATCGAGCGCCCTTGAGGACGAAACCGATCTTTCAAAGGTCTATATGAGGGAAGAAGCCTTCGATGCATTTGCAAAGGGCTTTGTCAGCGGGCTTGAAGGCTCGCTTTCCGAGACCGAGATCATGGAGCTTCCCATGGGCGCTCTCGTTATCACTCTCGAAACCGGAATTCGCTTCCTTACCGACTACCTTAACGGCGACACCTATTTCAGAGTGCATCACCCGCAGCACAATCTTGACCGTGCACGCAATCAGTTTGCCCTTGTCCGCGATATGGAAGCAAAAATGCCCCGTATGCGCGAAATAGTAAAGAAATATATTTAATTAAAATACAGAGGTAAAAGAAAATGGCTGTTCTTGTTACAGGCGGCGCGGGCTATATCGGCTCGCATACCGTAGTTGAGCTCATTGAAGCCAACCGCGACGTTATCATCATCGACAATTTCTCAAACAGCAAGCCCGAGGTTCTTAACAGAATCGAAAAGATCACGGGCAAACGTCCCAAGCTCTATGCCTGCGACCTTCTTGATCTCGAGGCGACCCGCAAGGTCTTTGCAGAAAACGAGATTGATTCGGTCATTCATTTTGCAGGACTCAAGGCTGTCGGCGAATCCTGCACACAGCCCCTCCGCTACTATAGCCACAATTTTGATGCAACCTTCAACCTTCTCCGCGCTATGATCGAGCACGGCGTTGGTACTATTGTTTTCTCCTCTTCCGCAACCGTTTACGGCTCTCCCAAGACCGTTCCGATCCGCGAGGATTTCCCGCTTTCCACCACCAACCCCTATGGTGAGACCAAGCTCGTTATCGAAAGAATGCTCAAGGACATCTGCGACGCGGGCGAGCTCAAGAGCGTTTCGATCCTCCGCTACTTCAACCCCATCGGAGCACACGAGTCAGGACTTATCGGCGAGGACCCCAAGGGCATCCCGAACAACCTCCTTCCTTACGTAAGTCAAACCGCTATCGGTAAGCTCGAAAAACTTCACGTATTCGGAAACGACTATCCCACTCACGACGGCACAGGCGTCCGTGACTATATCCACGTTGTTGACCTCGCTCAGGCTCACCTCGCGGCTCTCGACAGAGCAATGGCTGTAACCGGTACCGAGTATTATAACGTCGGAACAGGCGTAGGCTATTCTGTTCTTGATATCGTAAAGGCGTTCGAAAAAGCAAGCGGCAAGAAGGTTCCCTACGTCATCGACGCAAGACGCCCCGGCGATATTGCAGAGTGCTATGCTGATCCTACACTCGCAAAGGAAGTTCTCGGCTGGCAGGCTAAATTCGGCATCGAGCGTATGTGCAAGGACGCCGACCGCTGGCAATCTATGAACCCCGACGGATATACCGACTAAGGTGAAGCTATGATCGAAAAGAAATATTTCGGTGAAATCGAAGGTAGAGAAGTATCTCTCTACATATTGAAAAACGATAGCCTCGAGGTTACGCTCTCGGATTACGGCGCAACGATCATCCGTGTTCGACTTACTCTGAAGAATGGCGAAGTACGCGACCTCGTTCGTGGCTACGATGATCTTTCATCATATATGAATGCCGATGGCTACCTCGGCGCAGTTGTCGGCCGTGTCGGCAACAGAATCTGCAGGGGCAAATTCAGCCTCGACGGCAAGGATTACGAGCTTTACTGCAACAACGGCGTAAACCACCTTCACGGCGGCAAGATCGGATTTGATAAGAAGATCTATGACGTAGCAATCGACGGCGACAGCATTCTTTTCTCAGCAGCATCTCCCGACGGTGAGGAAGGCTATCCCGGCAAGCTTGATTATTCTGTAAGATATACTCTTGCTGAAAGCTCGCTCCGACTCGATTATCACGCAGTAACCGATAAAGCAACTCCCATAAATCTCACCAATCACGTGTACTTCAACCTGATGGGAGTAGGTACAATCTATTCCCACAGAATCACACTCGATGCCGATAGATATATTCCCACCGATGATACTCTCATTCCCACCGGTGAAATCGCTTCGGTCGAAGGAACGCCTTTCGATTTCAGAGAAGAAAAGTTCCTCGGCGCAGGTATTCTCGGTACACATAAGGACATCACCCTCGGCGGCGGACTCGACCACTGCGTTGTATTCACCGATCGCGGAGAGGGAATGCACGAGCGCGTCAAGGTTACATCCCCCGACGGCCTTGTTACTCTCAAGACCTATACAGATCTGCCCGCAGTACAGCTTTACAGCGGCAACTTCCTCGGCAACAAGGAATTCCCCTTCCGCGGCGGCGAGAAGCAGATCAAGCGCGCGGCGTTCTGTCTTGAGACCGAGAATATGCCCGATTCGGTAAACCATGCAACCTTTACAAACACCGTCCTCCGTCCCGGAGAAGAGTATAAGACCTCGACGGTCTACGAGTTCATTGCAAACTAAATGAAAAAGACAAATAACGCCAAAGCGACGGGGAATCTCCCCGCCGCTTTGCCCTATATGATCTCTCTTGCCGTATGCTGCATCGCAATGTCGGCGATCGAGCTGATATTTACACCCACATATTTTGTAAAAGCCGCGATCAAGCTCGCACTTTTTGTGATCATCCCAATCTCGCTTGTTATCATTCGTAAAGAAACGGCAATACTTCAATTTTTCAAGCCGAACAAAAAAACTCTTCTCCCGATGCTTGCGTTTGGAGTACTTATGTATGCCTTCATCGTCGGAGCGTATTTCCTGCTTGGCGAATATTTCGATCTCTCAGGCATCACATCATCACTCGATGAAATCGGAGTTACGGAAAATAACTTCATTTTTGTCGCTCTCTATATCGCCGTTTGCAACTCCTTCCTCGAAGAATTTATCTTCCGAGGCTTTGGATTTATCGGACTTACCGATAAAATAGGAGAAAAATGGGCGTGCATCTTCAGCGCGATCTGCTTTGCGCTCTATCATATCACAATGATGATCGGCTGGTATTCGGTAGGCTTAACCGCACTCATAATCTTCGCCCTATTTGTCGGCGGAGTTATCCTGAATCTTCTTGACCGCAAGTGCAGAACGATATATCCCGCGTGGATAGTCCACATCTTTGCAAACCTTGCAATAAACACGATAGGTATGATTCTGTTTGGTATATTCTAAAAATATGAAGCTTGTTTGCGAACAAGCTTCATATTTTTATTTCCTTCCGCATATAATCAAATGAAAAGGAAGGTGAACATAATGCATATTCTTAATCGTTTATCCGATTTATACTACCGACTTGATCGCAAAAAGCTTTGGATCCTTTGGACGGCAAATATCCTGTGGGTAGTTTTGCTCTCTTCGTATCTTTGTTGCTTTGACAGCTCCGCTGCTTGGGAAGAGAATATCCCCGAACTTGCCGCACTTGACTGCACAAGCGCAGTTCTTATGGAAGCCGCAACAGGTCGCGTCCTCTATGAGCAGAACGCCGATGAATCTCTGCCTCCCGCGTCTGTCACAAAAGTGATGACGCTCCTTCTCGTTATGGAGGCGCTTGAAAAAGGAAACATCACCCTCGATCAAATGCTGACAACATCCGATAACGCCGCTTCAATGGGGGGCTCGCAGATATTTCTCGAGGTCGGCGAGCAGATGAGCGTCGAAGATTTATTGAAATCCGTAATTATTTCATCCGCAAATGACGCCGCAGTTGTTCTCGCAGAGGCTATCGCGGGGAGCGAGGAGTCCTTCGTCGCAATGATGAACTCCCGCGCCGCAGAGCTTGGAATGAAGAATACCCATTTCGAGAACACCAACGGTCTCGACGATACCGTGACAAATCACGTAACGTCCGCGCGCGATATTGCAATAATGTCCCGCGCGCTTATCGCTCACGAAAAGATCCTTGAGTATAGCTCGATCTGGATGGATACAGTGCGGAACGGGGAGTTTGGCCTTACAAACACAAACCGACTTGTCCGTTTTTACAGCGGTGCGACCGGGTTGAAAACGGGCTCGACATCAAAGGCGAAATTTTGTATATCCGCAACCGCCAAGCGCGACGGTATGCACTTGATAGCGGTCATAATGGGAGCACCCACAAGAGACATAAGAAACGCCGAGGCAGCAAAGCTCCTCGATTGGGGATTTGCGAATTATTCGCTGTATACATATCCGCCGAGTGACCAAGGCAGCGTAAAGCTTCTCGGTTCAAAAAAAGATACTTTGCCTTGTCGAACAGAAGGCGTATCTGTTCTTGTGCCAAAGGGAGCTGCATCTAAAGTTACGGTTGAAAGAGAAATTCCCGAAAGCGTGCGGGCTCCGATTTCAGCGGGGGAAACAGTCGGCAAGATTACTTTTCACTTAAACGGAGAACAGATAGGTGAGACAAATATCGTTTCCTCGGTTACGGAAAGCCGTGTATCACTCCGTGAATTGATATATATTATGCTTCAAAGATTTATTTTATGGTGATAAGTTTGAGAAATACTCAAAATAGTGTTGAAATTTAAAGCATTTTGTGGTACAATATATAAGTAAAAATATATTCCAAGGATGGACAGTTACATGGCACTTAGACTTGACGATAAGTTTATCAAACCCTTTATCACCGATGATGAGATCGCAGCCATCGCCCCCGAGGTAGATGCTGCAGCGGCTTCTCTCAGAGCGGGAACGGGCAAAGGCTCCGAAATGCTCGGTTGGCTCACTCTCCCCGAAAACTATGACAAGGAGGAATTTGCAAGGATCAAGGCAGCGGCAGAGAAGATCAAAAAATCCTGCGACGTCTTTATCGTGATCGGCATCGGCGGATCCTATCTCGGCTCCCGCGCAGTTGTTGAATTCCTTCGTTCTCCCAGATACAACCTTCTCAAGAAGGATACCCCCGATATCTACTTCTCGGGCTGTAACATAAGCGGAAGCGACCTTGACGAGCTTCTTGCAATTTGCGAAGGACGCGACGTTTGTATCAACGTAATTTCCAAGTCAGGAACTACCACAGAGCCCGCAGTTGCATTCAGATATTTCCGTGCATGGCTTGAAAACAAGTACGGCAAGGAGGGTGCAAAGGACCGTATTTTCGTTACAACCGATAAGGCTCGCGGAACTCTCAAGTCCTTCTCGACCGACGCCGGCTACGAAACCTTCGTCGTTCCGGACGATGTCGGAGGACGTTTCTCGGTTCTCTCGGCAGTCGGACTTCTTCCCATTGCCGTTTCGGGTATCGACATTGACGAGCTTATGGGCGGCGCAGCTGACGCTATGACCGCACTCTCTTCGGGCGACGTTTACACTAACGATGCATACAGATATGCCGCACTCCGCAACATACTTTACCGCAAAGGCAAGGTTACTGAGATCCTCGTTGGCTATGAGCCCTATGAGCAGATGTTCTGCGAATGGTGGAAGCAGCTTTACGGTGAAAGCGAAGGCAAGGACGGCAAGGGACTTTATCCCTCTTCGGTTATCTTCTCGACCGATCTCCACTCTCTCGGACAGTACGTTCAGTCGGGTCTCCGCACCATCTTCGAAACCGTTCTCTCTGTTGAAACTCCCGATAGCGATGCAAAGGTACCGAACGATCCCGCAAACATCGACGGCCTCAACTTCCTTTCCGGTATGCCCATGGCAGAGGTAAACAGAACCGCTATGAACGGTACTCTCCTTGCTCACGTAGACGGCGAAGTTCCCAATATCGTTCTTCGCCTTGCAGAAAGAAGCGCTCACGCTCTCGGCTATATGATCTACTTCTTCGAGCTCGCTTGTGCTGTTTCGGGATACGTTCTTGACGTCAACCCCTTCGACCAGCCCGGTGTTGAAGCATACAAGAAGAATATGTTTGCGCTCCTCGGCAAACCCGGATACGAGGAAATGACCGCAGAACTCCGCGCAAGACTCTAAAAAAATTAAATTTCTGTGTTTTTAATTGAAAATACACTTGATTTTATTCCAAATCTATTGTATAATATTATAAAGAACTATTCAAACCCAACGTTCAGGAGGTTAAAATGCTTAAATTAATTGTCGGAAAAAAAGGTTCCGGAAAGACCAAGGCTCTCATTAATATGATCAACGAGACTCTCGAAACATCCAACGGCTGTGTTGTATGTCTTGAGAAGGGCATCAAGCTCCGCTATGATGTAAATTACCGTTGCAGACTCATCAACGTTGATGAGTACTATCTCTACGGCGCATCTCAGCTTTATGGCTTTGTTGCAGGTATTCTTTCGGGTAACCATGATATTACCGATCTTTACATTGACGGAACTCTTCGTATCTGTAACGGCGACGTTGAATCTTTCGAGAAGTGTGCTCATCACCTTGACGAGCTTGCTGACCGCTACAAGATGAACATCGTTCTCACCGTTTCTCTTGATGCAGAGGAGCTTCCCGAAGCTCTTAAAAAGTATATCTGATAAAGTCGGATAGTATACTCAATAGCCGGGTCTTTGGGGGTCCGGCTATTGCGAAGTTTAACTCAGGATCAATTATTTTAAGGATGTGTTAAAAATGGCATATTATTACAATGAACCTTCGCGTACTTTCAGCGAATATCTTCTCATTCCGGGCTATACATCCCCCGATTGTATTCCCGCCAATGTTTCTCTTAAAACTCCCCTTGTAAAGTATCGCAAGGGTGAAGAACCTGCGATCTCGCTCAATATTCCTATGGTTTCTGCGATCATGCAGTCGGTATCCGATGATAAGATGGCTATCGCTCTCGCACGTGAGGGCGGAATGTCCTTCATTTACGGTGCGCAGTCTATAGAAAATGAGGCTGCAATGGTTGCAAGAGTTAAAAATTATAAGGCGGGCTTTGTTGTCAGCGATTCCAATCTGACTCCCGACAACACCCTCGCTGATGTTCTTGAGCTCGTTCGCCGCAACGGACACAATACCATCGCTATTACCGCGGACGGCACAGGTACCGGCAAGCTTCTCGGCATCGTAACAAGCAGAGATTACCGTGTTTCCCGTATGTCCACCGATATCAAGGTCTCTGAGTTTATGACTCCCCTTGAAAAGCTTATCACAGCGCCCGCAGATACTACTCTTAAGGCTGCTAATGATATTATCTGGGAAAACAAGCTCAATTCGCTTCCCATCGTTGATGCAAACGGCAATCTTCTTTACTTCGTATTCCGTAAGGACTATTCCGCACATAAGGACAATCCTCTTGAAATGCTCGACTCTCAGAAGAGATTTATGGTCGGCGCAGGTATCAATACCCGTGACTATAAGGAGAGAGTTCCCGCACTTGTTGAGGCAGGTGCAGACGTTCTCTGCATCGATGCTTCCGAGGGTTATACCTGCTGGCAGAAGATGACCCTTGACTTCATCCGCGAGAAGTACGGCGACAGCGTTAAGGTTGGAGCTGGTAACGTAGTTGACCGCGAAGGCTTCCGCTTCCTCGCAGAGGCAGGCGCAGACTTTGTTAAGGTAGGTATCGGTGGCGGTTCTATCTGTATCACTCGTGAGCAGAAGGGTATCGGTCGCGGACAGGCATCCGCTCTTATCGAGGTTTCTGCGGCACGTGACGAGTATTTCGAGGAAACAGGTATCTACGTTCCGATCTGCTCGGACGGCGGTATCGTTCATGACTATCATATGACTCTTGCTCTCGCAATGGGCGCAGACTTTATGATGCTCGGCAGATATTTCGCAAGATTTGATGAAAGCCCCACAAACAAGCTCTTCATCAACGGTCAGTACGTCAAGGAGTATTGGGGCGAAGGTTCCAACCGTGCACGTAACTGGCAGAGATACGACCTTGGCGGCGCAACCGGTCTCGGTTTCGAGGAAGGCGTTGATTCCTATGTCGTTTATGCAGGTTCTCTCCGCGATAATGTAGCAAAGAGCCTCTATAAGGTTAAATCCACAATGTGCAACTGCGGTGTTATCACCATTCCCGATCTTCAGAAGAACGCTCGCATTACCCTTGTTTCTTCGACCAGTATCGTAGAGGGCGGCTCTCACGACGTAATTCTGAAAACAGCTAACGCTAAATTATGAGTACCGGTAGCGGTATCCACGCCGGGCATCGTCAGCGTATGAAGGAAAGATTCCTTGCCGGCGGTCTTGATGGATTCAGCGACCATGAGGTACTTGAGCTTATATTGTTTTATGCTATTCCGAGGCGTGATGTCAACGAGCTTTCTCATAGGCTCGTTGAGCGCTTCGGGTCGCTCAGAGCGGTGTTCGATGCGGATTACGAAGACCTTTGCAAGGTTGACGGAATAGGTGAGAATGCCGCTATTCTCATTAGGCTCATGTCTGAATCCTTCCGTAAATACGCGCTTTCCGATGGCCAAGATGTTATGCTTTACGATACTCTCCAGAAGGTTGGTGAGTATGCGGTCAAGCTATATATCGGCGTTTCGGTTGAAAAACTCTATGCCTTGCTGTTCGACAATAAAATGATGCTTCTTGATGCGGTTATGCTCGGCGAGGGAGCAGTCAATTCGGTTCACGTTTCGGTAAGAACAATTGCCGAAAAGGCTCTGAAAAAGGACGCATCATCCATCATCCTCATACATAATCACCCGAACGGCACTCCATATCCCTCCGACGAAGACAGAAGATTTTCCGCATATCTTAAAGATCTTCTTTCAAATTTCGATATTACTTTGATAGATCATATAATTGTTGCAGGAAGATATTACCGACCTGTCTTTGAAGGTGAAGTGGGAGAAAACAGATTCGCTGCCCCTAAACGTTTTAATTACGGTGAGAAGATCGTTCCGACAGGCATCAGAGTTTATGAACCCAAAGCGGCATCGGATATTCCTTATAAGGGTAATACGGAATGATACTTTTATATTGCGATGACGTCTCGAAGCGAAAAAGCGTACATAACTATTTTCGCGACAAAGGCGTTTTGATCGAGGCAGTTCCCTTGAACGAGTTTGCGGTGCGTTCGTATGCTTACGATGCGTCCGCGTTGCTTATCATAGGCGACGTCCCACCCGGCTTTTCTGCATTTCTCTGTGCAGAAGTACCGCTGATCTCGGTATCGAAATATCCCATCGGTGATTCCATTCACTTCAGAGACTACGATTCCGCTGAGCTTCTCGACCTTCTTTTGTCGTTTTCAGATACTGCCGAATGCTTTGAGTATAACAAAGTACTTAAAGCCACTCCGCGAGGAGTTACATTCTTAGGTTACAACTTTAGCCTCACGCCGACAGAGCGGTCGATCCTTGCGTTTCTTGTGTCGCGCTCGGATGAAAGTGTGACATTCGAGGAGATAGGCGAGGTCTGCCTTGGCGATATTCATTCCAAGCTTGCGACAGTATCGAAGCACATTTCCGCAATAAATAAAAAATCGCAACGCATTGGAGGGCGAAATATGATCGTTTCCCCTGTAGGCAAATGCTATGCGATCAATAAATACATATGAAAAAGGAGCGAATTTCGCTCCTTTTATCATTTATAAAATTATATCGTCTACCACGATCTTGCCGTCAAGAGACCTAAATGCAATCTCAAAATCGGCATATTCAAGAACGTAAACACGGCTTGGATCATCCTGATATCCCGGGCGCGGATCCTCGGCAAGTATGTCGATGATGCTTGCACGGTGTTCTTCGGGAACTTTATTAAGTAGCTCGTCGGGGATGAAAACCTCAGATCTCGGCGCACGGTCTGTGAGAGCAAATCCGCTTGAGGCATCGGGGTGAGAGTCGGTATACGCAAGATATGGCTTGATGTCATATATCGGCGTGCCGTCAAGAAGATCGGCTCCCGCAATCTCTATGATCGGACCCTTTGGTGTATTCAGATCAATAGAAATGATCTTCACCGAAGAAAGACCGATCGGATTTGGACGGTATGGAGAACGTGTGGCAAAAACACCCATTCTTTTGTTCCCGCCGAGCCGTGGAGGTCTGACTGTAGGAGACCAACCGTCGCGCACGGCCTCCGAAAACTGCCACAACAGCCAAAGGTGAGAATAACCTTCAAGCCCACGAAAAGCGTCGGGATTTCGGTATTCGGGAAGAAAAACGATTTTTGCGGGCACAGAGTTGATAAGTCCGCTCTGCCGCGGTATTCCGAATTTTGCCTTATAGTCGCAATGAATGTGCGCTATCGGCTTTATAAGCATTTCTTCGTGTTTCATTCCTGGTTTTTTCCGTTGTTTGAAAGATAAGAAAGCATCTCGTAAACGCTCTTGACGGGTATGAGGCTCATTTTAGTGTCAATGGGGCGCTTTTCGATGTTTCTGTAAGGAACTATGATCCTTTTGAATCCGAGCCTCTCAGCTTCTTTTACGCGGCTCTCAAGATTGGAGACAGCGCGGCATTCTCCCGCAAGACCGATCTCAGCGATTGCAAGCAGGTCGTCGGGAACGATCTTGTCTGTTATCGAAGATATGAGCGCAAGAGCCGCAGCTGCATCCGAGGCGGGCTCGTCAAGTCGCATTCCACCGATGACGTTCATATAAACGTCGAAGGATGAAAAACGCAACCCAAGTCGCTTTTCGAGCACGGCGAGTATGAGATATATGCGGTTATAGTCCATACCGTTTATTGTACGCCGCGGAGAAGGGAAGGAAGTATTGCTGACAAGTGCCTGCACTTCAGCTATCAAGGGTCGAGAGCCCTCAATGGTGCAAACAGCACAGTTGCCCGAAACCTTCTTCGGTCTGCCCGCGAGAAGAACTTCGGACGGATTTGGAACTTCGCAAAGACCTTTGTCGGTCATTTCAAAAACGCCGATCTCATTGGTCGAGCCAAATCTGTTTTTGACAGATCTGATTATTCTGTAAGCCTGCTGATGCTCGCCTTCAAAGCAGAGCACTGCGTCAACCATGTGTTCAAGAAGCTTAGGTCCGGCGATGGATCCTTCCTTGTTCACGTGTCCGACAAGGATAACTGAAATTCCGTCGTTTTTGGCTTTCGAGATAAAAGAAAGTGCCGTCTCTCTTACCTGCGAAACACTGCCGGGCGAAGAAGCCGACTGCGGCGAGAACATTGTTTGAATCGAGTCTACGATCAGCACGTCGGGCTTTACCGAATCTGTTTCTTTAAGTATCTTATCAATATTGGTTTCTGTGAGCACGAGCAGATCTCCGCCCTTAACACCCAATCGTGCAGCACGGAGCTTGAGCTGTCCGCTCGATTCCTCTCCCGAAATATAAAGCACCTTTCTCGTTTCACCGAGTATTCCGCTGATCTGCAAAAGCAGAGTGGATTTACCGATGCCGGGCTCACCCGTAAGCAGAACAACAGAACCCTTAACAAGACCTCCGCCAAGAACGCGGTCAAGCTCGCCAAGCCCCGTCAATGATCTT
>JAZSOQ010000046.1:0-18235 GCA_045537015.1 Eubacteriales bacterium | reverse complement strand
TGACGTGACCATAGAGAAGCTGCCCGGTATGAGCGAAGAGAAAAATATGGTCGTACACGTGACGGACGATGAGCTCATCGAAAAGACGGGCGGCATCATCCAGGGTATGTCGGGAAGTCCCATAATGCAGGACGGTAAGCTGATAGGCGCCGTTACCCACGTGCTCATAAACGACCCTACCTGCGGCTACGGCATATTTATTGAAAATATGCTTGCGGCGGCAAAGTGAACACAAGGCAATATCATTCCCCGAGGGGATTGATATTGCCTTTTGTCATTTTGATTTAAGTATTATATATTTGCGGCAACATCTTGCAAAGTCAATTCCAATATGGTATAATGTAAAAAGTAACTATTCTGCAAAAAAGTCGGAATGGAGATAGAAATATGAAATACGAAATCAACATTGAAAGCAAGAGATCTTACGACGTGATCGTAGTCGGATCGGGACCCGCGGGTATCGCCTCGGCAATTACCTCGGGCAGAAACGGCGCAAAGACGCTTTTGATTGAAAGCTGCGGACGTGTGGGCGGCATTTCCACCTCTGGTATGATGAGTCACTTTACCGGAAGGTGCGGGAACAAGCTCTATCACGAGATCCTTGAGCGGTCGGCTCAAAAGAACTATTTTGAACCGAGAAAAGTCACGAAATACATCGACCCCGAGCTGCTGACGCTGACATATATTGAAATGCTGGAGGAAGCGAATGTAGACATCCTGCTCTACACCACTTTCTGCGACGTTATTATGAAAGAAAACCGGGTCACGGGAATCATTTGCCACAGCAAAAGCGGTTTTTGTGCCTACGAGGCAAAGGTCGTCATTGACGCAAGCGGAGACGGAGATGTTGCCGAAAAAAGCGGTGCGGAATATATCAAAGGCAGAGAATCTGACGGAAAGATGCAGCCCGCTACGCTGATGTTCAAAATCGGCGGTGTTGATACCGAGCGAGCCGTATTTCCGGGCTCATTTGAAACTCTGGTTTCCACCCCAAAAGGAGAGTTGCAGGCACTTGCAAAAGAAAAGCTGCCGTATCCAGCGGGACACGTTTTGCTGTATAGATCCACTATCCCCGGCATCGTTACCTGCAATATGACCAATGCGATCGACATAGACGGTACCTGCGCCAAGGATCTGACAAAAGCCGAGATCGAATGCCGCAAGCAGATCCCTTTGATCATTGATTTTCTGCGCGAGTACGCTCCCGGATACGAAAACTGCTACGTCATCGGAAGCGCATCCCTGATCGGGATCCGCGAGACCCGACATTTCAAGGGCATCAAGACGCTGACCGAACAGGAGATCGCCGATGCCGTACAGCACGAGGATTACGTTGTATACGACGCCCACTTCAATTTTGACGTACACAACATCACGGGTCCGGGGCTTGATAAAACGGGATGTCAGCATCATTTCAAGCAAAAGAACGGCTACACCATTCCCTACGGCTGCATGGTCCCGGAGAAAATCGACGGGCTGCTGCTTTCGGGCAGAAACATTTCGGGAACACATCTGGCACATTCCAACTACCGCGTTATGCCGATCTGCATCGGCATCGGCGAGGCTTGCGGAGCTGCTGCCGCAATAGCAGTAAAACAAGAAAAGCTCCCAAGAGAAATTCATGCAGAAGAAATCCGCGCGATCATCGGCGGCTAATCCGATTAAAAGGAAGGAACAAAAATGAAAATACATCAGAATTTCACAGGCGGCAATATCCGCGTCAAGGAAATATCGGGCGATACCGTGATCCTCGAAAACGAGCTCCGCGACACCGAAGGCGATTGGTTTTATTGGGCGTTTTGCGTTGAGGGTGCCGAGGATCGCGAGATCACATTCAAATTTGAGAACAAACGCTTGGGTTATTGGGGACCCGCCGTGAGCCACGATCTGAAAAATTGGCATTGGCTCGACAGCGTCGACGGAGAGAGCTTCACCTACCGTTTCGGAAGCGATGAAAGCCAAGTTTATTTCGCTCATAATATGCTCTATCACCCCGACCGCTTTATCTCGTTCGCAGAAAACAGAGGGCTGAAGGTCTCCGAGCTTTGCCGAAGCAGAAAAGAGCGAAGCGTTCCCTGCCTGCATATCGGCGAGGGCGACAGAAGCATTATATTCACCGCCCGCCATCACGCCTGCGAGTCCACGGGGAACTACGTAATGGAGGGAGTGCTGGAAGAGCTGACCTCATCCCCGATGCCGAACACACGTATGCTGTTCGTTCCCTTCGCGGACTACGACGGCGTGCTTGACGGAGATCAAGGGAAATCACGCGCACCTCACGACCACAACAGAGATTACACGGACTCCCCGATATACCCCGAGGTCGTCGCTATCCTCGACCACGCAAACAAATACGGCTGTAACTTTGGATTTGATCTTCATTCGCCCTATCACAAAGGCGGCAATAATGACCGCATCTTCATCGTCCGCAATATGGTTGAAAAGCTGGATAAATTTGACCGCTTCTCCGCTCTTCTTGAAGCCGAGATTACCCCGGACTCGATGCAATACAAAAAGGAAAACGATCATCCGCCCCTCACGGGCTGGAATCAGCCAAGACCAACCTTTGGCTTTGCAATGACCAACCGCCCCGAATGCGACCTTGCCTTTACCCTTGAGTCCGCATATTTCGGAACGAAGGATAACAAGGTTTCTGCCGAACGGCTGATCACTCTCGGAAAATGCTTCGCTAAAGCAATCAAGAAATATATCTGCGAGGAATAATAAGTAACCCCCGAGGCTCATTGGAGTCTCGGGGATATTATTATTCCCACTTTCCCACAAAGGGAGCGAGCTTTTCTTCGATCGCAGCGAATCTTTCATCGGTGCGGATGAAATCATAATGCGGCTTTTTCATTTCGGAAAGAAGACTTGAGGCATCGTTGTCGTTTGATTGATACCAGATTTCCTTACCGCTTGTTGTAACACCCTTGAAAAGGAGTGATGTATGCGTGTAATCCTTTTGGTAGTAATCCCTCAAATACGCAATGACTGCATCTGCGGCGCCTTCAAGATAAGTCAGCGCATTTTCGGCATCGCCCTCTTGTGCATAATACTTCGCGATGAATTTATGCGCATCCGAATACTCGCTGAAGTAAAACCCAAGATCGCCATTCTCAAAAATGATCTTCAGTATATCGATCATCTTTTTATACAGCACGCACATTTCGGAATGGCTGAAGAATCGCTTTCCCGAGCTGTCCTTATAATTTTGTACCATACGGTTCAAAAGATGCTGAAGCAAGTCGTAGTATAACAGATCAATATGAGCATCGATCCGCTCGTCGCCACTCGTTGCATCAACCCTCTGGAACGGACGGCTTTCGCACAAGATCGGGAATTTTGAAGCAGTTTCCTTCGCTTTTTCAAGCTGACCGCTTTCCCGATACATCCAGATTATATTAGCCATCGCATCCAGACGCAGATCCTCATCGGTGCATCCCGCCATTATAGACTCGAGAAGCTTGATGCACTCTGCGAGAAGCTTTTTCTTTTCATCCTCAGGAAAAGATTTATCATTGTAAACATAGATGAATTTCGATGCGTATGCATACATCAGATCGTAGCTGTCGGGATACATTTTGTGAGCCTTGGCTGAAAGCTCAAATCCCTCGCGATGCTTTCCGACACGGATAAGCTCATATATTTCATCCCACAGCCTTTTGATCTCCGCCTCTTTGTTGAGATCACTGATCCCCAGCAGCTCATCCGAGGTCACCCCGAAGATGCGCACAAGCAAAGGTATCTGCGAAATATCGGGCGCCGTGCGGTCGCATTCCCATTGCGAGATCGCGCAAGCAGAGATCCCAAGATACTCCGCAAGCTGCTCCTGCGTCATATCCCTCTCACGGCGAAGCTTTTTTATTGTTGTTCCGATAGACATTTTTGTGTCCTCCAAAAAATATTCAAAAGCGCTTTTGTGATTATATTATAACATATTTTTGAGGATTTTCAAGTAAGAGGATTGATATATTTACTAAAGTATTGCTTATTTTTTATTAACGCGTCTTTTTTATAAAAGCATTTCATTCCACCCTCTCGAGCAAAAATCTACCATTCGTGGAGGTATACACAAAAAAGCGGTTATTGATTTTCATTCAATAATATGGTATCATTATACCGTCGGCAGGGCCCGCCGAAGAAAGGAGAATTAATGGAACTTTTAATCGCAGAAAGAATCAAAAAATTCCGCAAGGAGCGGGATATGACACAGGATGCGCTTGCATCGGCTCTGGGGATCTCGCCGCAGTCGATCTCGAAATGGGAGTGCGGCGACGGTTACCCCGACATCACTCTGCTGCCCTCGATCGCAAACTTCTTCGGAATCACCGTCGATGAGCTGATCGGAAACGACGAGATCAGCGCTAAGGAAGAGATTCAGAAGAATTACTTTTTCAGACTACACGACAGACCCGTTGACGAAAGGCTCGAGCTTTCGCTGAAATATCACAAAAAATATCCGCGAGATTGGCATATTGCTAACTCACTTATGCACGAAATCACGCGATATAACCGCGACAAGATCGAAGAATACAAACCTTTACTGAACGAAATCTGCGAACGAATCCTTAAAGAATGCACCGACACTCAAATGCGAAAAAACGCAGTAAAGTCAATGTGTATGATATGCGATGAGGAAGATCTCGGCAAATGGTTGCGCAAAGACAGCATATATTGGCGCGATGAAAAGCTTAACATTTACGAGGAACGCTACAAGCTCATGGGAGACGACGAGCAGTATTGGATGTACCGTTATGCCGGCAATGTAGTAAAAGCGGCACAGCTTATAAACTGTTTTCACGGAAGCAAGCCGTATTCGGGACCGCAAGAACATCTGACATGGTACAATATCGCACTTCAGATCCTCGACAGCTTTACACTGCGCCAAGCTGACTCGGATATTCCCGACGGCTTTATCTGCGAATACCGCAGGGTATATCTTAACTTATCTGTGGCATATTTCGGCTGCGGCGACAAAGAAAAGGGCTACGATTATCTTGAAAGAGCTCTTGTCCTGACCGAAAGATTTGCCGCAATACCGCAGAATACGCCGCTCGATCTCGGAAATGAACTGTTCTTCGGAAAAACCAAACTGATAGAAGGTGCATGGAGGCTCGAACTTCCCAACGGAAAAAGATATATTCATCTCCTCGGACTCCTCTGCAAGATGGGAAATATCGACAAAATAATGCTTAAAGAAAAGGGTTGGGAATGGTTCGACTCGGTTCGCGGCGAGGACCGGTGGAATGAGATTCTTGAAAGAGCGAGAGCATTGAATAACACCACAGATAATAACAACTAAAATCAGAACTTTGAACAAAAATCTGCGCTCTCTCTTACTCCCCTTCCCGGTTCACGGTGAAGTCATGCAACTCTCGCAAGCGAGAGTTGCTGGGGGATGGGTCCCGATTTGCTCAAGCGAAGTTATTAGGATATCGGCAAAATCTCTGTAGCTGCGCAAAATTACACCGATCGCAAGACATCAGCTTTGCTGATGAAAAAGCCCTCCCGCTTGCGGGAGGGTTGGGAGGGGAGTCAGTGGCGCGCGGGATTTTACCGCAATACAAAAAGCCGAGGCGCAAAGCCTCGGCTTTTTGGTATGTCATATAATTTCAAGTCCGTTGACGTCGGGCAGGGACGGGTATTCGTCCTCAAGATTATCCGAATACCAATAAGCAACCGATGAAATATCATCCTGAAGCGGAAGGTATCTCTTCTCGCTTCTCCAGCCGAGTGCCTGGATCGTTACCTTCAAGTCTTCCTTGAAGTAGATCGGGTCGGTGATGTGGAAGCGGTACATATTGAAGTAGCGGGTTGCGAGATAGGTCTCGTCGGTCGCGCGGACCTTCGAAAGTCCCGAATAAGGAGTCGAGAACTCAACATATTTTCCGTTCACGTCAAAATTATACGCACCGCAGAAATAGTCCTCGGTTCCCGTTCCGCAGATCGTGGGGAATTCGCCGTCGCCGTCGATGAAGAACTTGATCTCGCCCTCGCCCCACCAGCCGTTCGACTTCACGCCCCAATGCATATAGGTGCCGACGTAGTGACCATTACCCTTGATCCCGTCAAGAATAACGTAATTTTCCATATAAGGCAGCGGATTTACGCGGCGGAAGGACGCGTGAAAATAAAGGCTGTCCTCGGGGATCTCCTTTTCCACGCAGTCGATCTGATAATATACGTTGCAGGGATTGACACCGAGATTTTCGATCTCAAAGCGGAAGGACTTGCGGTAAGGCATTTCAAAATAGCAGTTGAGTCCGCGCTTGGGGTTGACGCAGATCGGCAGGCTCGAGATCTGTCTGTACTCGCGGTAGTCGGCATTTGCAAAGAAATCCGAAAGAGGAACCTCGACAGCGGGATTCTTCTGCCCATCAAAACAGATGCGGAGGATCAGGAGTCTTCCCGCCTTTGCGTTGTCCGTGATCCAGAAATGCTTGATCGCGCCCATGCCCTTGATGTCGGCAAGTACGATCGTATCACCGGGCTGAACGACGAGATAGGGATTGACCTTCCAGCCCTGACCGAGCTCACGCGCGGCATGGGATGCACTTCCCTCAACTGCCATTCCGCCACGGCCCTTCTCTCCCGTCAGATTCTCGGGAGATACCGAAAAGGAGCGGTAATTCTTCTTTTGAGTCAAACTACTGAGCATTTTTATTCCTCCGATATTAAAGTCTTGTCATCCCTTGACCGACCGAAAAGATCAGCTTTCTTTCAAACACAAGCCCCAGATACTGCTCAATGCTTTCGATCTTTTCCTCGCTGAGGGTGGCGGAAACGCCTACGTCCTCGGGTCTGTGGCAATCCGAGCCGATGGTGAGCGGCATATTATGTTCCCTAACAAGAGCCATGGTCTTTTCATTGTTGTTCTCTTTACGAATGCAGAAGTTGAGCTCGAATCCATCAACGTACTCGGGATTCGGAGTGCAATCCTCGCTGCGCGCGCGGTGTGAATGCGCCTGAATGATAGTTATATTGTGAGCCTTGAGATGAGCGTAAAGCTCGTCAATATCAATATCGAAAATATCCTCGCGGAGCTTGAGGAATTCGCGCGTTGCGCCGTAGAGCAGATAGTGATTCTTATGGAAGCTGAGCTCGACAGAGAAAAGAACTGTCAGCCCGATGCGGTCGCCCTCTGCCTTTGCCTCGAGATAAGCATCGCAAAGCTTGTCCACCTTCTGTGCAAAAGTCAGATCCTCACCGAGCTTCTTGAAATGGTGGGGAGAAAAATGATCGGAAACGATGATGGTATCGTAGCCCGCTTCCTTGAAGAGCCTTACCTGCTCGGCAGGAGTGAGGCGTGAGCAGGACGAAACAGGGGAGGTATGCAAATGTGCTTCGGTTTTGAACAAGGTTGTGTCCTCTTTTCTTTATATTTCTATCTCTACATAAACGATCTTTTTGCGGTTGTAGGTATAAACTATATGCAGATGTCCGCCAATTTCAACAACTGAGGGATAAGCAAATCCGCCCTCTGCCGTTTCAAGATCAAGTACCTTTCGGAAGCTCTCGCCGTTATTTTCGGAAACGTAGAGCGAAAGCGGCGTGCGCGGTCCCCAGTTCTTTTCAACGGGATTGCAAAGAAGAACGATCCTTCCGTCGGTGAGCTTAACGCAATCGATGCCGCTGTTATTGTTCGGCATATCGGTGGGATAGATCGGCGACCAGGTTTCGCCGTAATCCTTTGAATCCGAGCGGTATATTCTTCCGATATTCGAGCGCACAAGAGCATGGATATGCCCCTCCGAGCTTTCCCAAAGCGTCGGCTGAATGACGTTGACCTTTTCTGCGTTTTCAAGCTCGACGGGTATATCCCGCTTGCGCCATTCATTGCCGTCAAAAATGTCTATAAAACAACGCCAAGGTCCCTTCTCGGTCGAACCGGGGGCGAGGATATTACCGTTTGAAATGAGGATCGGCTTGTTTTTGACAGGACCTCTGCCGCCGCTGACGTCACCCGCGACAAGCTCGCGTGGCTCCGACCAGGTTTCGCCGAAATCCTTCGAGGTGATATATCGCGTGTGCCAATCGGCAATGGGATAGCCCATCTTATAAAAGAGAACGACCTCCCCGTTCATCTCAAAAAGAACGGGATTCCAATGCTGAATACCAACCTCGGGGGTAACGGCGCGCGGTGCACTCCAACTCTCGCCGTCAAAGCGGCTGACAAAGATGAGAACGTCGGGATTTGCCTCCTTTGTTCCCGCAAACCAAGCTGCAAGCTTTTTGCCGTCCTCGCGGACAAGAATGGTCGATGCGTGGCATTCGGGCGTCGGAAGCGGCTCGCCGAAAATGAACTCCTGCTTTATGAGCTTCATCTTACGCCTCCATGTGGTATTTCTGAAGCAACTTTCTCGTGTTTTTGGCGGCATCGAAGACAAAATTCCAATCGGCACCCACAGTCATCATATCGATTCCGAGCTCCGACCAGAAACGGAGCGTTTCCGGGCGAAGGTCGCCCGTTGCAAGTCCGACGTATTTGCCGTTATCCTTGACGATCTTCAGCGCGCGGCGGATCTGCTCCATCGTCTTCTCGCCGAAAACGTTTCCGAGCTCCCCAAGCGAGCCAGAAAGATCGTTCGGGCCGAAGATGAAGCCGTCGATATAGGGTATCTTGACGATCTCTTCAAGATTTTCAACACATTCCACGTGCTCGATCTGCATAAAGCGGCAAAGCTCGAAGCTTTCCTCGTCGGTGTAATACTTGCTGTCGGTCTCACCGTAGCGGATCGCGCGCATCGGACCGAAGCCGCGAGTGCCGTGGGGTGGGTAAAGCGTTGCCCCGATCATCTCGCGAACCTCCTCGGGTGTTCGCATCATCGGGAAAATAATGCCCTCGGGACCCATTTCGAGTATCTTTTTAGTCACGGTCAGATCGTTCTGCGGCAGTCTTACGACCGATGCCGCGCCGACCGAGCGCGCCGCGTTAAGGTGGCAGAGTACCTCCTTATATGACATATACGTATGTTCCATATCTATCCAGATGTAGTCATATCCAACGATGCCCATGATCTCGCAAAGCGCGGGATCGGTGAGGCTGACGAGCGTACCGCAAGTCTTTTCCCCATTTTTGATCTTTTCACGAAGAATATTCATAGCGATCTCCTTAAATTTAATTATGATAATAATACCACAAAAGGCGAAAAAAATCAAGTATTTCCTTGACAATCTTTCTTCCTTTTGATATAATGAAGAAAAAGCGGAGGTGATCCTATGAAAAAAGTAATGATCATCGGCTGTCCCGGAAGCGGCAAGAGCACCTTTGCCCGCGCACTTGCGGCAAAGACGGGGCTGCCTCTGTACTACCTCGATATGATGTATTGGAACCCCGACCGCACCACAAAACCGAAGGAGGAATTCCGCGCCGCGCTGCGCGAGACGGTAAAGCTCCCCGAATGGATCATCGACGGCAACTACGGCTCGACGCTCGAGATTAGAATGGAAGCCTGCGACACCGTCATCTTCCTCGACTACCCCGTCGAGGTCTGCATTTCGGGAGTCGAAGAACGCAGAGGCAAGCCGCGCGCGGATATGCCGTGGGTCGAGACCGAGCCCGACCTTGAATTCATCGAGTTTATCAAGAAATACAACGAAGAAAGCCGCCCGAAGGTCATTGATCTGCTTGAAAAGTATAAGGAAAAGAATATTATAATTTTCAAATCGAGAGCAGAGGCGGATGAGTATTTGAGGAGGGCTTTATGATGAAGCGATGGATTTGCTCTCTCCTCACTCTTATAATGCTTTTCGGGGCTGTCGCTTGCTCACCGGGTACAGGCGAAACCGTTACCGACGAAGTTACAACAAAACATAACGAAGCCGAACCCGAAACCACGGAAGAACCCGAAGAAACTGAAGAACCTTTTATCATCAAGGAGGATACTCTCGTGTTTGTACAGAATAACATTTCCGAATACACCATCATCCGCCCCGAAAGTTCCACCGAGGCGAATATCAAAGCCTCATCCGAGCTTCAAAACTATATCAAAAAGATCTCGGGGGTTGAAATTCTCATCAAAACCGACGCCGAACCCGTCGGCGAGTACGAGATCCTCGTCGGCTACACCAACCGCTCGGCAGACGGACAGTTTGACACCGCAAAGCTCGGCGACGAGGGATTCGTTATCGAAACAGTCGGCAAAAAGCTCTTCATCGCGGGAAGCGGTGTGCGCGGTGCGATTTACGGCGTTTACACCTTCCTTGAGGAATACCTCGGCTGCCGCTTTTACGCATCGGATTATGAAAAGATCCCCACCCGCGACGTCCTCGGTGTTCAGCCCATCGAGCGCGACGAGCAGATCCCCGTTTTTGAATACCGCGACATCGACTTTGTAACCTCGCGACAGAACAATTTTCAAGCCAAGCTCAAAGCAAACGGCGTCTACAATAACACTCCCGCGGAATACGGCGGAAAGATCGAGTATATCGGCGGATTCGTGCATACCTTGGAAAACTGGATCTCCGTGAAAGAGTATTTCGCCGACCATCCCGAATATTTTGCGCTCAATGAGGATGGCACACGCCAGAGCGGCTGGGGCGCGCAGCCCTGCCTTTCCAACCCCGACGTGCTGAATCTCGTCAAGGATAAGGTTCGCTCACTTCTGAAAGACCGCCCCGACGCGAAGATCATCTCGATCTCACAGCCCGACAACGGCACAGCGCAAAAGCCCTGCATGTGCGCTGACTGCCGAAAGATTTATGAGGAAGAGGGCGCATTTTCGGGCGCACAGATCCGCTTTGTCAACGCAGTTGCAGAGGAATTTGCCGCGGATTATCCCGATCTGAAATTCGATACCCTCGCTTACCACCACACCCGAAGCATCTGCAAGACTCCGCCCGCGGACAACGTCATCATCCGCTTCTGCACCATCGAGTGCTGCTTCTCGCATCCTCTCGGCACCTGCAAGGACGTTTACGCTATGGCGGGAAGCGAAAAGACCATATCCGAGGATATTTCCGACTGGGCAAAGGTATGCGACAAGCTTTATGTTTGGGACTACACCACAAACTATGTCGAATCGGTAGCATTCTTCCCCAACTTCAACGTTCTGCTCCAGAACGCAAAATTCTTTGCCGACAACCACGTCATCGGCGTTTACGAGGAAGGTAACTTCTTCTCCGATACCTGCGACTTCTCCGAGCTTCGCTCATACATCATGGCAAAGATCCTCTGGAATCCCTATATGTCCGAGGAGGAATATTGGGGACACATCGACGACTTCCTGCGCGATTATTACGGCAAGGGATGGAAGTACATCCGTGAATACATCGATCTTGGTCAAAGACTGGTCGAGGATAAGCACTTCGGCATCCACGACAGATTCTCGAATACCATCTTTGCTCACACAGTCGACCGCGTAAACCGCACCGTCCCGGGGGAGCTTACCCTTGATATGATCAAGAATTATATGGAAACCGACTGGTCAAAGTATCTCGATTACAGCGCAAAGGTCGAGGAGTGCGCGCTCGTCACCCGCGGCTTTGAACTCTTTGACGCGGCAATTGAAAAGGCAACACCGGAGCAGGCAAAGCGCATCGCAAAGCTCCGCCTCATTCCCGAATTCGCGCATTCTTATGCACTGAACGAGGTATACGGAAGCGCGGCATTGAAGGACAATATCATCAATCTCCTCTACGACTTCTTCAAGACCGATGCCGGAAAGAACGTGCCTATGAGCGAAAGGACCGAACTGACCCTCGCCATCCGCAACCACGTTGAAGAAAAGTACGGCGACATTTACGAAAATTACAACCGCGATCTCTATTCTCGCGCTCTCGGCTACGGGCTCTATCAGATCTACGAAGGTATGCCCCGCGTTGAAAGCATCGATGACCCGAAGCTCAATCTTAAAACCACTCCAGATAAGTGGAGACCGAGGAATTGATCAAAATTTATTAAAAATTGCATAATATTTTTTTCAAAAGCTATTGACTTGACGGATTTGTTGTGCTATAATAATCCCATCAAATGCGATGAGCAAAAAGTAGTAGGTTGGAAAGATCCTTCAGAGAGTTGTCGGCTGGTGCAAGACAATGGTGGCGTCCGGCTCGAATTCATTTTGTTAGCAGTGCGCTGAATCGGAGAGATCCGTAGTAGGATGCAACGGGCGTTCCCGTCACAGAACTAAGGTATGCAAGTACCTGAAAAGGTCGTTACCGTGAGATAACGGCGAACTGAGGTGGTACCACGGGATATAATTTCTCGTCCTCTGTATTCTTTTCGGATGCAGAGGACGTTTTTGTTTGTCCTTTACTCCGAGCACAAAAACGAGCCCCGAGCTCAGAAAGAAAGGAAACCGCAAAAAATGGCAGAACGAAAGTACTACCAAAAAGAAATTGAAACGATGCCCCGCGAGGATATGCGGGCGCTTCAATCAGAAAAATTAGTAAAGCAGGTCAAGCACGTTTACGAGAACGTGAAATACTACCGCGATCTGATGGATGCCAAGGGCGTCACACCCGACGACATTAAGAGCATTGACGATATTCACAAACTCCCCTTCCTGACCAAATCCGATCTCCGAGACGCCTACCCCTACGGTCTTCTCGGCACAGATCTTAAAAACTGTGTCCGTATCCACTCGACCTCGGGCACGACGGGCAGACGAGTCGTTGCATTCTACACACAGAACGATATTGATCTCTGGGAGGACTGCTGTGCACGTGCGCTGACTGCCGCAGGTGCCACCGACGAAGACGTTTGCCAGGTCGCATACGGCTACGGACTCTTCACAGGCGGATCGGGAATGCACGGCGGATCGCACAAAGTCGGCTGTCTGACTCTCCCGATGTCCTCGGGCAACACCGACAGACAGATCCAGTTTATGCAGGATCTTCACGCCTCGATCATCTGCTGCACCCCCTCATACGCCGCATATATCGGCGAAACTCTCAAGGAAATGGGCATCTCCCCCGACGATCTCGACCTCAAAGCAGGCATCTTCGGTGCAGAGCCCTGGACAGAGGAGATGCGCCGCGACATTGAAAAGTCGCTCGGCATCAAAGCTTATGACATTTACGGTCTGACCGAAACCTCCGGCCCCGGCGTTGCATTCGAATGCGAGGCACAGAAGGGTATGCACATCAACGAGGACCACTTCTTTGCCGAGATCATCGATCCCGAGACGGGCGAAGTTCTCCCCGAAGGCTCGAAGGGCGAACTCGTGTTCACCAGCCTTGACAAGGAAGGCTTCCCGCTTATCCGCTACCGTACCCGCGACATCTGCGTTCTCTCGCGCGAGGAATGCTCCTGCGGCAGAACTCTCATTAAGATGAGTAAGCCGATGGGACGAAGCGACGATATGCTCATCATCCGCGGCGTAAACGTATTCCCCTCGCAGATCGAGACCGTTCTCATCAAGGAAGGCTATTCGCCCAACTACCTCATCGAGGTCGACCGTGTCAAGAACAACGACACACTCGACGTTTACGTCGAACTCAATCCCGAGCAGTTCTCGGATACCGTCAAGGATCTTGCCATCAAGGAGCGTGCACTCGCCGAAGCGATCAAAACAATGCTCGGCATCAACCCGAAGGTCCACCTCGTCGCGCCCAAGTCGATCCAGAGAAGTGAGGGCAAGGCTGTCCGCGTAATTGACAAGAGAAAGTTACACGATTAAAAAGGAGATTTATTATGAGCGTAAAACAAATTTCCGTATTTATTGAAAACAAAAAAGGTGCGCTTGCAGCCTGCACGCGCTATATCGCCGACCACGATATCAACATCCGCGCCCTCTCGATCGCAGACACGCAAGATTTCGGCATTCTCCGCATCATCTGTGACGACCCGAAGCAGACAGAGACCGTGCTCAAAAACGGCGGATTCATCTCGACCGTCACCGACGTTCTCGCAACCGAGATCGAGGACAGACCCGGCAGTATGGCAACCATCCTCGAGGTACTCGCCGACGCGCACGTGATCGTTGAGTACACCTATGCATTCCTCGCCCCCGACGGACACGCATACATGATCTTCCGCGTTGACGACAACGCCGTAGCCTCCGCCGCCCTCGCCGGCGCGGGAATCAAGACTGCGAATCAGGAAGATTTGTTCTGATACAAAAAGCTGTTCCCAAAAAGGGAGCAGCTTTCTATTTACAGTTATAATTTAGCAAAAAAACATTGTTATAGTATTATTTATATGATAAGTCCGAGAACAATGGGGTGAGGTAAAGCATTCTACATATTGGCTTGATTTGCAAGTTAGCCTTGTGCTGATAAGGGGTGTTGCGCAGTCTGCGGACTGCGCGTGATATGCCTTCGGCGCGATATGTTTACACACGATATATCGGCTATGCCGATACGATATATTTCGCTTTGCGAAATGTTTTGGTGAATTTCCGCTTTGCGGAAATTTTCCATTTACGTTTCGCGCAGCGAAACATATCGTATTTATATATCGTATCCGAAGGATATATCGTGCCGAAGGCATATCGCGCGCCGCCCGCAGGCGGTGCAATACCCCCAAAAACTGTATACAATCATCTTGCACCAATTATTCAAATATAATTGCATTTTATCTTCGCGTATGATATAATAACACAAAAAACTTTGAAAACATTGTAACCTTTTCGCGCGCTTTACTACTAATTAGGTGAAAGGACATTGAAAGGAGGAAGGTCTATGCAGGACGAAAGAATAATCGAGCTCTTTTTCGCGCGGGATGAAAGCGCGATCAAGGAGACAGAAACGAAATACCGCAATCTGTGCCTTTACGTTGCTTCGAATTTTCTGAACACCCGTGAGGACCGCGAGGAAACGCTGAACGATTCGCTCCTCGCGCTCTGGAATTCTATACCGCCCGAAAGGCCGGATAACTTCCCCGCCTATCTCACCGAAGTGGTAAGACGGCAAGCGATCAACAAATCGCGCGCCAACAACGCTTGGAAGCGGGGCAAGAACGTTCAGATCGTGGGCGAGGAATTTCTCTCGCTGATCGAGGACGGCACCGACCTCGCCGCACAATTTGACGCGCGCCGCGCGGGCGAGATCATAAGCGGATTTTTGCGCGCATCGTCAAAAACCGACAGAAAGATATTCATCATGCGCTATTGGCTTGATATGAGCATCGCGCAGATCTCGTCGCAGACGGGCTGTGGCGAGAGCAAGATCAAGGTCACACTTCACCGCATGCGCAAAAAGCTTGCGGCAGAGCTCGGAAAGGAGGGCATCACGGTATGAGAGAAATACCCGTTTTCAAAGATACAAGATTGCTTGAAGCACTCGATTACATCGACCGCGACCTCATCGCGGAGGTCGTAAACGACATCAAAGCCCCCGACGCGGATGAGATCCCGGGTCATAATAAAAAAGCCGTATGGCGCTCGGTAAAGCACACGCTTCTGTTCGCCGCTTGCCTTGTGCTCCTCGGTGCGGTCATCCCCGTGGTAACTTACGTCAGTAAAAATCTCGACATCTTCAGCGGAGGAATTTGGGGGCATTCAACGAGCGAGGCTACGGAATCGCAAGATAACACAGAACAAGCAAGTAACGCACACTATCCGATGTTCACACCCGATCTTGAGCCGATCTCGGATGCCACGATTGCCGAGCTCAAAGCCGTTTGGTACAAAATGGTGTATGATACGGAATACGAGGCGTATTCAAAACTCTATGCCGACTTCCAGGGCGACGACGAGGCCAAAGCCAAATTTTCCGCCCAGGCTGCAGAAACTTTTGCAACAGTTTACGCAGAGCTTTTGTTCAGCCCGAACAGAAAAGATCATTTCCGCGGCAGATATTACGGAATCATTGGAAATTGTGTTATTTTCGCGATAAATACCTATCTTGAAGATGAATACAACTTCATCACTCTCGGAAAAACCACGATCCTCAACGACTATTCGTTCTATATCTTCGCTTACAAGGATGGCGTGATCAAAACGGCTGCGGAGGCATACTCTGACGGCTGGCTGAACGCGAATGATGCCGAAAAGATCAAAGAACGGCATGACAAATTCAATGACTATGGATATTGGATAGATAACGAAAAGTCGATCTATTCCTACACAAAATTTGTTTCCGATCTTGAGGAAATCACAGATGAAGAAATAGATGAAATAAACGAGGTGCTTTTCAAGGAAGAGTATGATGCACAGTTTTCCAAGTATGAAAACACGTTCAATATTATGTATGACAGCGTCCGCGAGATCAGAGAGCGCTGCGCACTCAATGCTTACTCTTTCGCTGAGAAAGCAAACACCGCATTCATCAAAAAAGAAGAAGCCACGGACAAGACCTGGGAAGAATATTTCAGATACTACGGCAAGTTCAGAGGCAGAATCATCTGGGCGACCGTTGAGATCAATACCGTAAACCATGGCACACTTTACGGCGTTCACGGTATCAAATTAAATTTCGATTCGACAGCTAAAGTCTATGTTTTCGACAACGGTAAGGTATATGATCTCGCAGACTATTACTCACAAGGTCTGCTGACCATAGATGATGCATTGAAGCTCTATGGGCGATATTTGGCGTATGAGGACTACCTTTCCTCACACGAAGCAGAGCACACCTCTTACTTCCCACGTAATAAAGAAGAGAATGAGATATATTCCGAAGTCGTTAAGGGCGATTGGATCGTCTTCAACGGCGGAGATCTGATAGCGGGAAAAGAGCTCTGGCTTGATTTCTATGCAAATTATCTTAAAGAAGACCCCGCCGCGGTGCATATCGCCAATTATTATCCTTCGCGCGACACAATTTTCCTTACAACAATAGTTTATGACGGTGAACAGCTGCAACAAGTGACCGAAGGCCGTCAAGGCGGTATGATCGCGAGTGTATCGACCGGAATTTATGACCTTATCATCAAATATGAGGGAGAGCCCTCGGATAAAAATGACACGATACACGATCATGAGGAAACATACAGGCTCATCAGCAACGATACCGGCAAAAGCTTCCTGGCATTTTCAGAGCTCTCATATCTCGACGATACTCCCGTGGATTTCAACATCACCGCAGAGCAGGATGCATTTTTATCCGATATTTTCGGCAACACATACGACTTGGTTGAAGGCAAGTGGAAAAAGTATATCGACATAATACTCACTGCAAAAGAAGCGGAAATATGGAACCGAGAGGCACCTTCGGATATTATTTCGATCCTTGGCTTTCTAAAGTCAAACTCAAGATTCCAAAGAATATGGTTAATGCTCCCCTCACCTTCTTCGGATAGAAAATTCGCTTATATTGCGATCACTCCCGAACAGGATGCCATCATAACCGAGCTTGTTGACGAAAAATACAAGTGCTACGCGGGTTATTGGGATATTTGGTTTTATAAAATGCTTCATTCGGGTGCAATAGATGACTGGAATGAATCGGGGCTCACCTCTGAAAGTGCTATCAAGCAGTTTATGGAAGAATATCATATAAAATCATATATGATCGCCAATGTTCCGCTTTATCCGTAAAAGTAATAATACCTCAAAGGAGTCGGCTCATTAATACATATTTTGCAAGAGTAATATAAACTGTATTATTCATTACGCCTTGGTGAGATTCGCAAAAGAATGAAGTTGCGCGAGCTCCTTCCACCACTTCCGTGGTCCCCCTCCCTCCCGGAGCAATGCTGTCAACTTAAGAAAAAATATCGTCAATAAGTACGCTTTTCAATTATGCAGTACAGACTCCGATCTCCTCATTCACCGCTCCTCGCGGTCCCCTTTCCCCGCTGGGGAACGCTTAAGGGTGCGTTCAAGCTCCTTCGATCTTCAGCGAACATCGAATATTGCTTTCATCTTGTTTGGGCAGATTGGAATATTTTTATTTAGATTATTTAGCACTCGTAATGGAGTTTGTGCAAACTTTTTCAATAAAATATTCCAATTTGATATGCAAAATTTTATTGCTAAATCGTCTTCGCTGAATAGTTAGCGATTAGCGCCAAATCCTTAGCGTTCCCCAGCGGGGAAAGGGGACCGCGAGGAGCGGTGAATGAGGAGAGCACCGGGGAAAGCTATGTTCGTACTTGTTTCGAGGGGATTTCCTTAAGTTGACAGCATTGCCTCCCGGAGGGAGGCTGATTGGTCAGCGCAAACTCCTACGAATATTCAGCGAATACCGTATTAACTAAAACCTTAAATGGTAAAAAGGAATATTTTTTTGAAAAAGTTTGCAAGAGCTCTATTACGTGCGCAAATTGATTCAAATAAAATATTCCTTTTTCTGTATGCAAAATTATAAATTTGATCAAAATCCGCTGCACAAACGATGCTGATAGCGT
>JAZSOQ010000124.1:0-21663 GCA_045537015.1 Eubacteriales bacterium | reverse complement strand
AGTATTTCTGCGATATCATTCCCGAGCGCGCTGACGCTGCTGTCGAAAAGTACGGCTGCGGTAAGGCAGTTTATGACTACCACGAAATTCTGGACGACCCGGAAATCGAGGCAGTTTCCGTCTGTACTCCCAACCTCGCTCACCCGACCATCTCCATCGACTTCCTGCGCGCAGGCAAGAACGTCCTCTGCGAAAAGCCCGCAGCCCGCACCTATGCGGAAGCGCTCGAAATGCAGCGTGCACAGCACGAGACCGGCAAGGTTCTCAACATCGGTGTTGTCAACCGCTTCAACGAAAACGTCAACAAGATCCGCTCCCTGATCGCAGAAGGCGCTCTGGGTGAGGTTTACCACGTTTACGTTTCCTTCCGCGCTCACCGCTCCATCCCCGGTCTCGGCGGAGATTTCACCACCAAGGCACAGTCGGGCGGCGGCGTTCTGATCGACTGGGGTATCCACTACTTCGATCTCATCCTCTACATCCTCGGCTCTCCCGAGCTCAAGACCCTCACCGCCAACGCTTACAACGAGATGGCGAAGGATATCAAGTCCTACACCTACAAGAGCATGTGGGCAGAGGAAACCATGAACCCCGAGGGAACCAACGACGTTGACGATATGGTCACGGGATTCATCCGCACCTCGGGCTCGTCGATCTCTTTCAACGGCGCGTGGGCACAGAATATCGGTAAGGGCGAAGCCTTCATCGACTTTATGGGTGATAAGGGCGGTGCACGCCTTGACTACGGCAGAAAGTTCACCTTCTGGTCGGGTGACACACTCGAGTCCTTTGAGCCCGAGTATGACATTCCCAATATGTATCTTTGCGAGGACGAGGCATTCTTCGAGTCCTGCAAGACCGGTGAGAAGAACCGCTCTCACATCGACAATATCCTTAACAGTATGCGTCTGCTTGACACTCTTTACCAGTCTGCAGAGCGCGGCGAAGAGATTCGCTTGTAAAACTGTGTTTTTTCGGCGGCGAAGCCACCGAAAAAACGGATTTTATTGAATTATTAATTTTTTAATCAACAATATACGGAGGTAAATATTATGGGTTATTTTCCTATTGGCGCGATCGTTGACTCCTTTAAGATGGAGACACATGAAGCAATAAAGAAGGCGGCTTCGATGGGCATCGAAGGTCTTCAGATCTACTGCACAAAAGGCATTCACGCTCCCGAAAACTTCTCTAAAGAAGACCGCCGCGAACTTCTTAACTTCGCAAAGGATCACGGTCTCAAATTCTCCGCTATCTGCGGCGACCTTGGCGGCGGCGGATTCACTCATCCCGAGCTCAATCCCGAGAAGATCGAAAAGTCGAAGAGGATCATTGATATGTGCGCTGATCTCGAAACCGGCGTTGTTACCACTCACATCGGCGTTGTTCCCGAGGACAAGAACCACGAGCGTTACAAGATCCTTCAGGAGGCTTGCCACGAGCTTGCTATGTACGCCGACAGCGTTGGCGCAAAGTTTGCAATCGAGACCGGTCCCGAGAGAAGCATCGTTCTCAAGGAATTCCTTGATTCGCTCGGCTCGACAGGTGTTTCGGTCAATCTCGACCCCGCAAACCTCGTTATGGTAACCGGCGACGACCCCGTACAGGCAGTTTATAATCTTCAGAAGTACATCGTTCACACCCACGCAAAGGACGGCGTTAAGCTTCTTGACGTTGGACCCGAGATCGCGTACCGTGTCGTTCATCCCGTTCCGGAAGAGTTCCAGGGCAAGAAGTTCTATCAGGAAGTTCCGCTCGGTCAGGGCAGCGTTGATTTCCCGAAGTATCTCGCGGCTCTCAAAGACATCGGATACAAGGGCTTCCTCACCATCGAGCGCGAGTGCGGCGAAGATCCCGCAGCGGACATCGGAATCGCCGTTGAGCACCTCAAGAAGAGCATGGCAGGTCTCTGATCATGAAGATCTCGGTCAGCTCATATTCATTCCAGCAGTATATCCGCGCAGGCAAGCTTTCGCAGCTTGACACGGTAAAGGCGGCTTACGACCTCGGACTGCGCGCGATAGAATTCATCGATCTCTGCCCCGAGCAGGGCAAGGCTCCCACTCTTGAGGAGCAGAAGGAATACGCAAAGCTCATCCGTGCCGAGGCTGACAAGTACGGCATGGATATCAACGCATACACCATCGGCGCGAACTTGTTCCAGAAGGGCGAAGCTGCAGAAAAAGAGATCAAGCGTCTTTGCGATCAGCTCGACGTTGCCACTATTCTCGGTGCGAAGGTGATGCGCCACGACGTTTGCTGGGCTTACGGCAAGGAGGCGGATGCGCGCTCATTCGAGCTCATGCTCCCCACCATCGCGGAAAACGCGAGAAAAGTCACCGAATACGCCGCTACCCTCGGCATCAGGACCTGCTCCGAAAACCACGGTCAGATCGCGCAGGACAGCTACCGCGTTGAAAAGCTCTTTAATGCCGTCGGACACGAGAATTACGGTCTGCTCGTCGATATGGGCAACTTCGCCTGCGTTGACGAGGACAGCGCAATGGCTGTTTCGCGTCTTGCTCCCTATGCTTTCCACGTTCACGCAAAGGACTGGTTCGTTCACGAATTCGACGAGGATTTCGGGACGGGCTACCACACCCGCGGCTGCCGCAGACTTGTCGGCTGTGCCGTCGGCGAGGGCGACATTCCCGTCAAGCGTTGTATCGCCATCCTCAAAAAGGCGGGCTATGAGGGCTACGTTTCGATCGAATACGAAGGCCCGAACGACTGCATCGAAGGCATCAAACTCGGAATTGAAAATCTTAAATCATTCGGAGTGACTACCGAATAAACCAAATGTCTCCCGAACATCGGGAGACATTTTATTAGGAGAATTATAATGAAAATTACCTTTTTGGGCACCTCTCACGGCGTTCCGTCTGCGGAGAGACATTGCTCCTCGACTATGATACAGACAAACGGCTCCGCTTACATTATCGACGCGGGTGCGCCGATCTATGACGAAGTACTGCGCGCAGGTGTTAAGTACGAGGACGTCCGCGCGATCTTTACCACCCATTGCCACGGCGACCATATAGACGGCATTTTTCACTTCATTGATCTTTCGCAGTGGTATTGGAAGAACTCGAATTACGACGTTTATCTGACCTCGCAGGCTGTTATCGACGCTATCCACGCGGTTCTGAATGCAGTCTCCCCGGGAGCAAAATTCCCGCACGACCGCATTCGCCTGCATCTTGCAACGGCAGAAACAAAATTCGAAGACGAAAACATCAAGCTTGCCTATATTCCCACCAAACACATGAGCGAGGGTAATCTGACAGCGGCGATGGACATCGAGATCGAGGGCAAGCGCATCCTCTTTACGGGCGATATGTCGCAGAAGCTTGCAAAAGACGATTTTCCGAAGGTTGCCTTCGAGCGCGAATACGACCTCATCGTCTGCGAGCTCGCGCATTTCGGAATCCCCGAGCTGACTCCCTACCTCGACCGCGTGAAGACCAAGCGCTTCGCCTTCACCCACGCCTCCGAGCGCAAATTCGGCGACATAGCAGAGCTTGCAAAATCGGGAAAGTATTCATTTGAAATACTGCACCCGAATGATGGGGACGTGCTTGAAATCTAAATCTAAAAGAAGAAAACGGAATAATCGATTTTTTTCGGTTATTCCGTTGTTTTATGCTTAAATATTCAACCAGCGTTAGAAAAATTCTCTCCAAACAAGTTATTGCTTTTCAAAATAAATATGCTATAATAATGTCAGGATAAGCGCTGATCCAAAACAATTCGGAGGAACTACCATGATTAAACTCGGTGAAAAAATAAAATTGTTGAGAAAGCAGAAGAACATATCTCAAGAGGTTTTTGCCAACTATCTCGGAGTATCATTTCAGGCTGTTTCAAAATGGGAAAACGGAAACACAATGCCGGATGTAACTCTGATTCCCGCAATCGCATCTTTTTTCGGTGTTTCAACCGACGAACTTTTTGATTTTAATTTGATCGAAATGGAAAAACAGGTTGAATCTATCTGTAATGAAGCATACAGGTATCGTTTTTCAGATACGGCCAAATCAGAGCGTATTTTGCGCGACGGATTGCAGAGATTTCCCGGAAATGACACCATATTGAACAACTTGCTTTATACATTGGATTATCAAGCAAGAGCAGATGAGGTGATTACTCTTTCTAAATCACTCATAGAATCAACCAAAGACGATTCAGTAAAATATGATGCCTGCCGTATTCTTGCAACGTGTTATAAGGAAAACGGGCAAAATGATTTGATCAAGCCCACTCTTGAGAGGATTCCCGAAATTTATTTTACTAAATTGGAATTAATGGCATCTTTGTTGAGCGGCGAGGATAGCTATGAAGCGGCTCAAAAGCAAAAGAATATATCCGCCGAAGACTTAATAGATATGCTGATTATTGCAGGCAAGCATTTGAAGGAAAGTGGCGAAGCCGAAAAAGCCAAATTACAATTCAAAATTGCTCAAAAGATAATTGATGCTTTTGCTGATGATTTCCTTGAAACCAAGTGGTTTAACTCAACGATTTATGAATACACAAAGGAGCAGCGGGCAGAAATAGAAATGCTGTTGAATGAATAACTTTTACAGCGATTGGTTTGAAACGCAGTCAAATTAAGAAAATTATAATCTTAAAGCACACATATCCTTTCTGCAGTACAGACTCCGCTCTCCTCATTCACCGCTCCTCGCGGTCCCCTTTCCCCGCTGGGGAACACAAGGGGTATCTGCAAACTTCTTTGTTATTCAGCGAACATCGGTTATTGCTATAATTTTGTTTGGGCAGATTGGAATATTTTATTATAATTATTTTGTGCTCGTAATGGAGTTTCTGCAAACTTTTTAATAAAATATTCCAATTTGATATGCAAAATTATATTGCTATAACATCTTCGCTGAATAGCTAACGATCAGCGCCCAACCCTTAAGCGTTCCCCAGCGGGGAAAGGGGACCGCGAGGAGCGGTGAATGAGGAGAGCGCCGTCTGCATTGCACGAACGACAAGCGTACTTATCAACAATAAATTTTTTATGTTGATAGCAAGTTTGATTGGAAGATAAATTACCGCTATCGGCAATTTATCTTCGATTTTCAACTATAGAAATACCGCTATTTTGCCGATATCGGCAAAATAGCGGTATTTCTATTTGTATTTTCTATTGATATTTTGCCGATAGTTTATATCAGCTCACTAAACTTAACGATATATCCGTCAAATTCGCTGCTCATTTCTTTGGTGTATTCAGCAGAAGAATCATCGTATACGCCGTAGACCTTCATTCCGGCTACCTTTGCCGTGCGGCAGGCGCCGAGGTTATCGTCGAGGAAGGTGACTTCTTCGACGCTCTTGCCGAGTCGCTTTGCGGCTTCGACGTAGATCTGCGGGTCGGCTTTCGTCATATCGAAATCGTTGCAGGACCAGACGTTGTCGAAAAGATCGAAAAGTCCGAGGCGCTTAAGGCAGGGATCGAGGGTCAGATGCGGGCTTGCGGTCAGCACGTTGATGCTGTCGCCGCGCGCGCGGAGGGAGAGAAGTGTCTCGCGGACGGTGTCCTTTGCCTGAATATTGTTCGCGTACTGCTCGTACATATAGCGTCCCATACGCTCGGTGATCTCCTCGAAGGTGAGGGGCATACCAAGCTCGAGGTAATACTTCGCTGTGCCGATGTACCCGAGGGGGGTGATGATCTTTATGACGTCATCGGGATAAGGTGTGCCGGTTTCCTCGAGAATGCGGAGCATCTGCGAGGCATAGGTCGGCATCGAATCAACGAGAGTGCCGTCAAAATCGAAAAGGTAAGTCATTCTTATACTTCCTCAAAATCAACGGTCTTGCCGAGCTTATCAGACTCGAAAGCCGCCTCGATCACGCGGAGAACGCGGCGCATCTGGTTGTGCTTGACGATCTGCTCTGCCTCGCCGCGAATTGCTGCGGTGAAGTTGCGATAGTAATCGTGAACGTCGGAGTCCATACGTTCGATGTAGCTCTCCTCGAGGGTGTCCTCGGCGCGGGGAGCCATGGTCTTGGTCATACCTGCTGCGGTAACGACAGGCTTGACCTCGCCCTCCTCAACGGTCTTGCAGGAGATAACGCGGGTGCGGTCGCGCCAATCGTTGATGATAGCCGCGCCCGATGTACCCGTCATATAGAATCTGGGAAGCGAGATGAAGTGGTGAGTTCCGACCTCGATATGACCGACGGTGTCGTCCTCGAAAATGATGTCGAGCTTAAAGCCGTCGTCAACTTCCTTGTTTGTGATATGTTCGCAGAGGCAGCGCACCTGCTTGATCTTCTTGTCCTCAAAGATAAGAAGCATCTGGTCGATGAGGTGAACGCCCCAGTCATAGATCATTCCGCCGCCGTGTTCGGGCTTGCCTCTCCAGTCGCCGGGAACGCCGCGCGAGCCGTGGATGCGGGATTCACAAGAGAAAACTTTACCGAGCTTGCCCGAAAGATAAGCCTCGCGCATCATGCGGAAGTCGATGTCCCAACGGCGGTTCTGGTGAACGGTGAAGAGTCTGCCGCACTCGTTTGCAACGGCGATGACTTCCTCAAGCTCCTTCGAGTTGAGTACAACGGGCTTTTCGGTGATAACGTGCTTGCCCGCGCGGAGGGCCTTGATGGCGAGCTCTGCGTGAACCTCGTTAGGTGTCGCGATGGTGACGAACTTTACCTCATCATCCGCAAGAAGCTCCTCAAGGGAAGCATACGCGCGGATACCGTTGGTCTTTGCAAGCTCGACCTTCACGGGATTGATGTCGTAGATACCGCAAAGGTACGCCACGTCACTCTCAAGAATATATCTGGTGTGCCAGCCGCCCATTCCGCCGTAGCCAATGACGGCGCAGCCTGTTTTCTGTACGTTTTTAACTTCGCTCATAGTCTTTGCCTCACGTTTTCGTGGATTTTTTGGTTTTAGGCATAATATACCTATACACATAACATTATAAGACAAAATATGCTTTTAGGCAAGTCATTTATGGGTGTTTATTGGACAAATATTGCGATTAACGTAAATATACCGCAAAGCCGTAGGGGACGGCGCCCTCGACGTCCCAAATATCACTGTATACGATAATTGATTAATATATTCATATTCATAAGCAATTATTAAATTCTTGCTGTAGGGACCGACGTCCCGTACTTTAGTTAAACTCACATATCTCTCGCACGAAAAAGGAGCAAATCCGCAGACTTGCTCCTTTGATAAATTATTCTTCGCGTTTTCTTCGCATACTTCCGAGGACTGCGAGTGCAACCGCCATTCCACCAAGGCAGAGGGTGATTTTGTCGAATGCGCTGTCGCCGGTATCGGGAGAAACCGAATACATTCCATCGTACACCTTCGCTTCTTTCCGCCAATCCTGATCACCGGGGGCGTTGAACCTGAGCATATCTGTGTATGCTGAATCATGAATACGCCATTTTCCGTCTTGCTTTGCGAAGGTAACTTCAAGCCATACGTGATTGGTATATTCGCCATTAAAATCGTTTACTCTAACGTAAGCACGCGCCGAATTTGACGTATACTCCAAAAGCCTGATTTCATAATCTTCGCTACCGATCTTAATACCATTTGCCGGATGATTCTCATCCTCGTGGAAGATCTCGTAGTTATTAAGCGAAACAAATTCATGATCCTGTCCGGTTAAACAGGTGTATATCTTTCCGTCATCGGCAAAATAAAACGCAGGGATAACCGGATCATCCTTATGGCGTGTTGGATACGCATACATTTTTTCTGCTACATTATCCAAATAAATACTTTTGGCATATTCAACCATTTCTTCATAAGACCCGCCGGGGAGCTTTTCCTCGTAAAGCAGCCAATACGGATAATCCTTGCCGTCAATATTCACCGTGATCTCTTGGCTATGATCGCAAATGTCTTCAAAAACTCTTCCTCTTATAACGCTATTATAAAAATCCCACGATTTGTCGATAAGCACCTTCAATTCACTTTCAAGCTGTTGTGCATTGATCACAGTATAACGGTAATCTTCGAACGAACATAGCATATTTGCAAAATCCGATTCACCGATGCGCCATCCGTCATCGGTTTTCACGAATTTACATTCAACGTAAAAATCATACCGATCGGGGCCGATACCGACATAATTATAGCAATACACCTTTGCCGTTGCAGTGTTTTCGGTGACCTCGATCATATCGATAACAGCTTTTTCCGGATCATATCTGAAACCGATGGGCACTATAGCAGTATACGCCGCGATATATCGCACTCCATCTTCCGTCATAAACAAACCGAGATCATTATTATGATAATACTCCGAGCAGTATCTTTTCGCAACGCTTTCGGTAAAAATGTTGCGTGTATCGGCAAGGAATCCTTCATACGAACCGCCGGGGAGAAGGTGATCCATAAGAGTAACGTAAAGCTGACCGAACTTCTGCCCCGAGACAGGAACGTACAGCTCTTTCCAATCGATCTTATACCCAAGCTCAAACGGTGCGCCTTGAACATAACGCATGTGGTTGGGATAATACTCGGATAACAGCTCACGGGATGCAACCGCCGCATCGATCAGAGCTTTTGCATCCGATTGAGTGAAATCTTCGCTTTTTACAGAAACCAACAGATCAATAATAGGTGAGTCTGCAAGATACCAGCTGTTGCCGTATGTCTTTTCGAACTTGCACTCAATAGGTGCGGTAACTGTCCCTCCACCGTCCTTCATTTCAATATAAAATATCGCGGTGGCTTCTTGATCCGTTGATTCGACTATTTCGATCACAAGATTGTCCCGGTCAAAGATGAAAGGAAATTCATATACTTGGTTTGGGATCGCAACAAAATCCAAGAACCCCTGTTTGATAAACATATCAACTGCTTCATCACCGCGAACCTTTCCCCAAAGTCTTTCGGACACTTGATCGGTGCAATAATCAATGAGTGAATACTGAGAAAATCCATACTTCAGGTCTGACAAGATCACATACTGAATCTCGCGAACACTTCCGTCAGGGCAAAAAACCTCTTTTACGATCGTGTCATATTTATTACCCGCGCTTGTGTCCGACATCTCATTTCTTACCTGTGCAAGGTAATTGTATACATACGTATACTCGCCGACAACGCCACGTATCACTTCTCTTGCATCAGGGAGCAGAAGCTTGCCGCCCGAAGGATTCGGTGCATCGGGATTTTTTGCTCGGTAATCTTCAAGATACAGCGCTTCGGTTGCCAATGCCAAGCTGTATTCGGATTCGGCGATCCTCCAACCTTCGGCGGTATTTTCAAATCGACACTCAACAATATCATAATTATATGCGCGAGGACCGTCTGTGTAAAAGAATTTTACATGTACGTTGGCTTTTGCCGTTTTTGAATCTCCCGATACTATATCAATTTCAACGTTTTCCGCATCGGGAAACAGATTCACACCGCGATAGCTGAGGTGGCTTGTGTCAGCATATAAAACACCTTCTTCATTTCTGTAAAAGAAGGATTGCAATTCATCCCACATTCCGTCACTTGGAAGCGCTCTATACGTCCACTTGTAAGCATAAGCCTTGGGAGCAATCTCTTTGGTATAGATCGTCTCAACGTATTCGCACATTTTTTCATACGATCCGCCGGGAAGATTTTCTTCTTTGACCTGCCAATAATGCTCTTTTTCCCAAACATTCTCGCCATACACAAGCTCAATCTTTTTCGATCTTTCAAGAATATCCGCCCTTCCAGCTCTGACGTTCATACAAAAATCGTATGCCTTTACTATCAGTTCCTTAGCTTCCCTCTCGCTGATCGTCTCGCTCTCCGCCGAAACGCTCGGCGCGAATGCCGAAAAGGCGGCAAAGCAGAAGGTGAGGGCCAAAATGAATGATAAAAACTTTTTCATTGTTTTGTCGTCCTTTCTTGGTAAAAATTAAAGTATCTCTCTTTTGCGGCGCACGAGGCAAAGAGCCGACATAATTATCGCTATTCCGCCGAGGCAGAGGGCGAGGGTGTCGAATGCGCGGTCGCCGGTGGCGGGGGAATCGAAATCCGAAGGGATCGCGACGCCGTATCTGTGGTAAATGTCTTTATCGAGAACAGTGATTATCTCGCCGTCCGAAACGCTCGAGGGATCATAATACTGCCTGAACAGCGTACAGTCGCCGAGTCGCCAACCGTCATCGGTTTTGACAAACTTAACGGGCACCCAGCGGAGGTTGGAACAATGTTCACGCGGGCCGTCGGGTTGAGTCCAATACAAAACGTAGCCCGTCGCTTCCTTTTCTCCGATCACCATGCGGTCGAAGATCAGCTCTTTGTCAAAGTCAATGGCATAACTCCATGCATATATCTGAACATGCCCGCCTGCGTAATAATACCAATAGACCTTGCCGTCGCGCTCAACGAAAAGCGGCGCGTTATCGACATACCGATCAAGATAATAGTCGTGTCGGTTGAATCTGAAAGCGAGATCGACAATATCTTCCGAATAGGTATCCGCGGCAAGCTTCTTATATTTCTCGAGCCAATCGGACGGGCGGTTTGTCGTGTTGATTTCGCTGTATTTATAGCCGTCGATTTCAACCTCATTCGAGCCCGAGGGGCCGTATACCTGAGTTTGCAGGAAAAGATACTGGGTATCCCTGATTATCATCGAAAACTCGTCGGCGAGCTCCCTTGTCGGGATGTCACTTTCTGTATAAGTATAATATATACTCCACACTGCGCCTGTAAGCATATCCGAAAACGGTGACTCTGCGATCCTCCAGCCCGCGGCGGTCTTTTCAAATTTGCATTCAATGCAGATCGAAATATCCTGCGGATACTCGGGCTTGACACAATAGACATTTGCGGTCGCGGTGTTTTCGCTGACCTGGGCAAGCTCAACTCTGCTGCGGTCGGGGAGGTAAAAATACTCGGTTACGCCCGGGAGTATATACTTTCTGCCGTCCTCTGTAATAATAAGCTCCGATAAGCTATAGGAATTTGCCTTGGTACATATTCTTTCAGCCAAGGTCTCAACAAGCGATTCGCGCGCGAGCTTTTCAAAAGCGGCGAAGGACGAACCGGGCAGGAGCTCTTCGACCAAGGGATAATACTCCGCTTCCGGGGCATGGCGAGGCACGTCAACATATATTATTTTATCCTTGACCCCCTTTCCCGCGTCGCTGAGCAGGAAGGCTTTATACCTTGCCAGATAATCGTTAAGACCGTTGCGAAGATCTGCCGCCGCATCAACGAGAGCCTTTGCGTCTTTCTGTGTAAACTCCGAATCGGCAGCCGAAACATTTGGAGCAAATGCCGAAAAGGCGGCAAAGCAGAAGGTGAGGGCTAAAATTATTGATAAAAACTTTTTCATCGTTTTACCGTCCTTTCTTGGTAAAAATTAAAGTATCTCTCTTTTGCGGTGGACAAGGCAGATTGCCGATATAATTATTGCAACTCCGCCGAGGCAGAGAGCGAGGGTATCAAAAGCGTTGTCACCGGTTGAGGGGGCATTGATGGGAACATAGTCATCAAACCTGATCGAAGTCATCATCTCGGTATAAGCGCAGTCGTCGATCTTCCATCCGTCGGCTGTCTTGAGAAAGATACAATTAATATATGAGTCAATATAACCCTCATCTCCGGGAAGGCAGATCGTCGTTGAGATCCTCGCGGTAACCTTATCGGGCGTTCTTTCCAAAACGGTGAAATCATAATCATTATTTTCCTCAAATACCAAGGAGAAGACCTTTCTCTGCGCATCGCCCCAAGCGATATATGTTTTTCCGTCACGTTCAACAAACAGCGGATAACCTTCAAAGCAATAAGCCGTATAAACCGATTCCGCCGCTTTTTCGGTGTAAACTTCGTCTACTGCGGTACGGAAAGCCTCCATGGAACCGCCATAGAGCATATTCTCCCCGAGCAAAACGTAGTAAGCCGATCGTATGTCATCATTATAATAGAAATCATCCGAAGTCGAACTGCCCAACAACGGAATTCTGTCGTGTGTCTGACAGTGGATCAAAAATGCCTTTTGAAGAAGCTTGACAGCCTCGTCATCGCTCAAATAATCGGGATCTTCATCCTCGGCAGCAAAAATGCCATCATACAGAACAAGTTCTCTTTCCCACTTGTAAAGTATGTTGAAATCGTTATATCTCAACATATCAACGAAGGGACCTCCCGATATTTTCCATCCGTCATCGGCACGCTTAAAACCGCAACTGATCCAATAATGATTTGTTTTTTCGCCCTTTGTTCCGACATTGCATCTGATGTATGCATAAGCTTCGGTTTCATCACCGCCGATGAATTTGATCTCGATTGAGTCTGCGGACACTCTGTCTTCGGCGTTTTCCTCACGCGAAACTTCGTATCCGTATAAGGAAACAAATTCATAATCCACAGTTTGAATTGAAGTATATACGACACCGTCCTTATCGACGTAATAGTTCGGGATATATCTGTATACCGATGAATAAGTAGGGTATTTATACATTTGTTCGGGCAGGTAATCACCGTAATAAATGCTCTCGGCAACCTCTTTCATCCCCTCATACGATCCACCGGGGAGTCTTTCTTCATACACGCGATAATAGCTGACCTCTCCGACGCCGAAAACGTCAACCTTTATCTCCTGCGAAGGATCCTCAAGACCACCTGAAACGTGACCTCTTACCGCCGCACGGTAGAACTTCCACGACCGTTCAATGAGATCAACGATCTCAGCTTCCGTGATCGTACCGCTCTTTGCCAAAATTCTCGGCGCAAGTGCCGAAAAGGCGGCAAAGCAGAAGGTGAGGGCTAATATGAATGATAAAAACTTTTTCATCGTTTTACCGTCCTTTCTTGGTAAAAGTTAAAGTATTTCTCTTTTGCGGCGAACCAGGCAGAGCGCCGACATAATTATAGCAATTCCGCCGAGACAGAGGGCGATTGTATTATATGCCGCGTCACCTGTCTTAGGTGCTTCGGCGACGGTATACTCAAATTCTTCGGCGGAGGTGATCATATCGACGAAGGGGGAATCCGCTACGTCCCACTGTGAATAAATCTTTTCAAATTTACATTCAACGCTTATCGGAATTCTCTTTCCGTCTTTGATCAATTCGCAATAGACCAGCGCCGTTGCCGTTTCGTCATTCGATTCGATAACCTTTACGACAGCAGTTTCGGGATCGTAAACGAAATTGACCTTTTCGGGCACGGCAACATATTCTTCCTCGCCCTCGGTGATCTTTCTTTCAAAGTCATTATCGGCATAGGCGCGGTCAAGCTTCTTATATGCAGATTCGGTAAGATAGCAGGAGATCTCTTCTTCGCTCTCTCCATAACCCGTTACCAATCCGAGACGCTTCAAGAGATAATATCGCATATTTTTCTTCTCGCCGTTATCCCCGAGTTTATCCTTAAAGAGCGTGATATATTCCTCACCGTTCTTTTTCGTGTATTCGCGATAAGTCTGATCGTAATTATAGATAAATGACACGAACCCCATAATTTCATCGATCATACCGTTTGCTTCGGCGTCGATGAGCATTTCCGCCTCAGGTGACGCTTTATCGGGATTTGCTTTTCTGTAATCTTCAAGATACGATCTATCGGTAGCGAAAAGAATACTGAGTTCGGATTCCGCGATACGCCAACCGCCCGAGGTCTTTACAAACTTACATTCAACGGGGAAATAAAAACCGATTCTGGGACCGTCCCCACTGCTGTAACCCACGGCAATGACGGCACGCGCCTCGGAAGAATTTCCGCGGAGATTCGAGATCAGATAGGGATTATCCGAGTCTAAGTAGATACGACCATATTCAAGGAATCCACACGCAAATACCTTTCCGCTTTCATCCACGTAAAAATTAGGGATATCTACCGTATACCAACCGTTTTCGTCACGCATAGAGTATCTCGCTACATTGTAAGCCTTTGAAGCTATATCTTCGGTGTAAATCTCATTTGCAAGCTTGCAGACCGCCGCATACGAACCGCCCGGGAGCGCGGATTCGAGAACTGGACGGTACGTAGCATCGATATTATGCTCGGGCAAATGCACCGTTTTGCGTTCATCGGAATTGGTATCGAAGTATTTATTGTTGTATCCACCAACTCGTGCACGAAAAAGCTGACCCGCCTTTTCAACCAATTCTTTAGCTTCTCTCTCGCTGATCGTCGCGCTCTTTGCCGAGGTACTTGGTGCGAGTGCCGAAAAGGCGGCAAAGCAGAAGGTGAGGGCTAAAATGAATGATAAAAACTTTTTCATTGTTTTACCGTCCTTTCTTGGTTAAAGTTAAAGTATCTCTCTTTTGCGGCGTACAAGGCAGATCGCCGACATAATTATCGCAATCCCGCCGAGGCAGAGGGCGATGGTATTATATGCCACATCACCGGTTTTGGGTGCTTCGGCGACGGTATACTCAAATTCGTCAGCCGAGGTCAGCATATCGACAAATGAAGAGTCTGCAATATACCATCGCGAATTTCTTTCATCCTTTTCAAATTTGCATTCAACGTATATCGGAACAACCTTGCCGTCCTTTTTCAAGCCGCAATAAACATACGCTGTTGCTTCTTTATCTGTGGATTCAATAACGCGGACAACAACATCATTAGGATCATACACAAACGAAAGCACTTCCGCCCCCTCGATCACAGCCATATAAGTTATATCCCCTTCGGTTATGAACATATCAAACGAATTGTCGTGATACGCTTGAGTTAAAACCATCTTGTAAAACTCGTCGGTAAAATAAGCCCATCCAATATCATCTATACCTATATTCGGTAAATACTCAACATACCTCATAGTGCGTTTTGAGCCATCGGAGGCTGTGATTTCTTTTACGATTTCCTTGGCTTCCTTCTGTTCGTGCTTTACGTAATCAAGATAGCTTTCGTAGTAACCGCAATACATTTCGATCATATAATCCATTACAGTTTCGTCAATGGTATCCTTTGCCTCGGCATCCGTAAGCTTCAGGACCTCGGGATTGACTTTTTCGGGATTAGCCTTGCGGTAATCATCAAGTACGGTTTTTGACGAAGACAAAAGTAAACTGAATTCGGATTCCGCAATTCTCCAACCGCGCGCTGTTTTTTCAAATTTGCATTCTACTGCTTCACAGAATGAAGAACGTGGACCGTCCGCCCAATAAAAGCTCATTGTTATGAGCGCAGTCGCACTTTTTGAGTCTCCCGAAATAATACTCAGCTGAACCTCTCCTTCGGAAGATCTATTGTATTGAAGGCTCGGTGTATAAATATATAAATTATGTGAAGAATTCTCTTGAAGCCCGTATCCGTAAACCTTTCCGCTTTCCGCAATATGATACATAGGCAAATTATGGGTCACACCGCCCGGACTTGCGCCCGAGAACTGATAAGCGAGTTCCGCGATTTTCTCGGTATAGATTTCTTTCGATACTTCACACATTGCGGAATACGATCCGCCGGGGAGCTTTGACTCATCTACCGGTCTGTAAATCAGCGTTTCGTCAATATGCGAGATGTAAATCTCACAAATATCCTCGGATTTGTAATCAACAAGATTATCGTCCCAGTCATCTACTCTGGCATCACAGAAAAACTGATACGCTCTTTCCACCAATTCTTTCGCTTCTCTCTCGCTGATCGTTGCGCTCTTTGCCGAGATGCTTGGCGTGATTGCACTCAAGGCAGCCAAAACAAAGGCGAGGACGAGGATCATAGATATTAATTTTTTCATAGACATTTCCTCCTTTTTGGTTGTCTTTTGGGGCTACTACCCTAATTTTATTTTACCATAAACAAAAAAGCAAGTCAAGAAATACTTTTTCTCAACTTGCTATTTTGTATTATTGCACAATTTTGATTATTCGGTTTTGGTTATGTTAAACAAAAACCGCTTCTTTCTGTCCACTGACCACTAATCACTGACCACTGTTCTCCGCAGGAGAATACACAAAGCTCCAAACTCGCCATTCGCCCTTATAGAGGACCTGCAGAACACTGATGCTTCCGGTAAGCGTGTCTGTCTGCTCTGTGCCTTCGACCGTTCTCGTGCGCGTTACGCTGAATTCAACGCGGCAGGAGAGGCTCTTTTCGGTGTAGGCGACAAGATCGGTCGCGGTCTTTGAATCGACGGTGAAGAAATCGTATTTCGGCATCAGGTTGACGTCGCGATAGGATTCCATCACGCCGACGTAGCCCGCCGTGCCCTCGATCATCTGCGCCTTGATGGCGTTATAGTTATCGTTGAAAGCCTTTTCGTTGGCGGGATCCTGCCAAGCACCGCCGCCGCAGATATATGCAAGATAGCTTTCGGCAAACTTTTCAGCCGCCGCAATGCGCTCGGCATCGAAAACGTCGCCCGCGGTGTAATCGAAATCGCATCTCATTTCGTAGCCCGAAACGCTCTTGCCCGCAAGCGGCAGCTCAACGCCGCCAAGCTTTGCGGTCACGTTCGGCTCGGCAAGATAACCCGTGAGGGTGTATTTATCGAAATTCGGCACTCCGCCCTCGATGACTCCGAGCTCGGAGACCTCATATCTGCCAAGCGCGGTGAAACCGTAGGCAATGTCCTCGGCGGTCGCGGAGGTTTTATCGTTGGCGGCTATCGCCTTTTCGTTGACGAAAAGCTCTGCGCCCGAGGGGAGAATGACTGTCAGGGTGTACTTGCACTCCGCGGGGGTGTCAAACTTATAGTTTCCGCCCTCCTGCGACAGCAGAGCGACCTCGGTTTCGCCAATCTTCGCCTCGACCTCGACCTCGCCGAAGAGGTTACCGACCGTCCAGACGCTGAGTCGCGGCAGAGTTCCGGTTCCGCCGTCGTCAAGCGCGCCGAGCTCGCCGTCGATCTCGGTACGGCTCGCCCATTCCTCGGTGAGTTTAATTCCGCTGACGTAAGCATCAACACCGACGGGGACTGTGACACTGATCGAATGCGTTGCGCTTTCGGGATAATAGAAAAACCATTCGCCCTCGCCCGGCTGCTCGCAAACAAGGCTCGCGCCTTCAAGCGTTGCGGAAAGCTCGGGGAGAAAATACACGTCATTGAAAATGTAAATGTCGCAGGGAGCAACATCGTGTCCCTTCTCCGCTATTGAAAGCGCGGGGTATGTAGCGCGCTTCTTTTCCTTCATAGCGGGATCGATCGCCGCACCGTTGACGCTGAGTGATGCGCCCGCGGGCAGGATCACGCGGTATTCGGGGAATTCGACGCCGTCGAAGAACTCAATATCAAATTCAACACGCACCGCCTGCCATTCGCCCGTCGAAAAGAGACCGACGGAGCTATCTGAAATGACGAGCGCGGCGAAATGTATGCCGTCCGAGAAGAGCTCGTAAACGGGAAAGCCCTCCGCCGAGGGAGTAATTCTTCGCAGATACGTGATCTCGCCGAGCTCAAGCACGGGCGAAAGAACGTCGTAAGCTAACTTTGAGGCGTCCTCATAAGCGGGATAGGTGTTCGGAAGATTCAATCTGAGCTGCTGACGCCAACCCTCGATATCTTTTTCCGCGATATAATTCTCAACAAAAAGGTCAGCTCTGCCCGCCTCGCGGATCTCGAAAAGCCGCCACGCGACAACGGTGAGAATTCCGATTATAAGAATAGCAGCACTGAAATAAGCAAGCAGACCCTTGAGAAGCGCATTTGCTTTCGGATGTCTTCTTCTCTCCTTGCCCGCAAACTGCGCGTCAAGCCCGATACCGATCTTCGAGTTCACGTCACCGCGCTTGCCCGAGGTCTCGGACATTGATATGATATTTTTTACCTTACCGATATCTTCGGGATTATTCTTGGGGAGATTCTTTTCCGACATCAGTTGGCACCTCCCTTCACGATAAGAGAGAATCCGTTCTCGTTCTTCGAGCCGAGCTGACCGACACCGTCCGCGTAAAACGCGCCCTCGGCACGTATTGCGGCGGCGCTCACAGCACCGTATTCATACATAAGCGAAGCAAGCTCGGAATATGTGATGCCCGAGGGATAGAACCCGCGGTCGTTTGCAAAAATGAGGATCAGAGAGCCGTCAGCCGCCTGACCGATAGCGGCGCGCGAGGAATAACCGCCGCCGAGAGAATCTTCGGGAGATCCGCCCGCGATAAGCACGCGATCGACCGAAATTCCCCAAAGGTAACCCGAATTCGCCGCTTCATAGAGCGTTTTTGCGCCGATGTCGAGCACTCCGTCATCGCCCATCGCGCAGAAGCAATATATCTCGCCGTCGTCGCCGCGATAGGAAATATAATCACCGATGATAAAGGCATCAACGTCGCCCGTAAGTCCGAAGGCGTATTTTGCATCAGCGACGCCGTCGTTTTTCTTGCCGAGAGCAACATCATCGGGTGAGATGCCCGTAATAACAACGGCATCCCAGGCGGAAGATACGTCATTTATATAATGTAGCTTTGTTTCATAATTCTCCGAGATGCTGATCTCGCCGTCCTTCTGCGCGGGGGGCATATAGAAGAGCGAGCCTTCGAGCTCATCGGCGCTGAAAAAGAGCCCCGCAAGAGGGAAGCGCTTTTCTGCGAAAGTCGCGCAAAGGCGATCGGATTCCGACTTTGCGGGTCCCTTGGCAACGACAAAGGCGGCGCCCGCAAGAGCCCCGAGAAGTATGACGGCTGTAAGAAGGATCACAAGCGCGATCGCGAGCAATGCCTTCCCCGTTTTTTTCTTCCTTTTGATAACCTTTGACATATAGTCCTCCGAGCATATTATACTATTATATATTTTACAACAAAATGCGACAAATGTCAATATATTTGCAAAAATAACGGCCGATCACTCAGCCGTTATCTCTTCGGTAATATTTTCTTCCTTTGGCATAAAAATGCCAAGTGCTGTCATCACGTTATCCGCGCCCGCATTCATAGCCGCGCGAGTTTGCGATTCGCAATCGGGTTTCTCGCCGCAACCGAGAAGAACTCTGACAGAAAACTCGCGGCAGATGGCACGCGTTCTTGAAATGCGGTCCGTTATCAGCGATTCCGCGGTCATAAGCGCGGGGACCTTGAGAGAACAGAGATCAAGCGCGAGAAAACCGCATCTTTTCGTGATCTCGCTGAGCTTGCTTTGTGCATCGGGGGCAACAAAGAACTCGAACGGGAGAGCAAGTCCGATGGCGGTGCCTCTTCCCTTCTGCTCATAAATATCCGAAATGAAGGAAATGCCTTCCTCAACCTCATGATCAAAGCCGACAAGGACGATCTCTTCGATCCCCGCGTCGATAAGCTCGCATATCAGCGCGATCTCGTAGGCTCGCATAATATCGCGGCTTTGCTCGGGGCGTTCGGGATGATCGATCTCAAAAACACCGCAGATCGGCATTCTTTCGCCGTAAAAGCTCTTGATCGCAGCCAGTCCCTCGTCAAGAGAGGTCTCGCCCGTCACGTCGATGCCGTATTCAAGGCTGAGGGGCGAGGAATAGGCAAGAAGTATCTCTCCGCTTTCCTTGTTCTTTTCGCGCAGAGTCAGAGAGATCGAATCGAATCTGATGGGATCCTCGGGCACGGAAGTATCTTCCTCCGAGGTTTCCGCCTGTGTTTCGGTTGCGTCCGTTGCAAACTCGCCGCCGAAGTATATTCCCATGGCAATAACTTCGTCGGGGGCGTTGGCGTAATAGATCTCTTCCTCTGTGGTGGAGGTCTCGGTCGTGTCCTCGATCACCGCTTCCGCGAGCCCGCGAAGGTAGTTGCCGAGCATAACGGCAAACACGAAAAGGATGAGAGCGGTGCAAACGAATATGACCGCAAGCTTTCCGCCCTTCCCCATCGGGGCGTGATGACGGCTTCTGAAGGCTCTGCGCCTTCCGCCGCTGACTGTTCCCATTTATTCGATCTCCAGAATGTTTATCGACTTGCCGTAATCGTTAAGGCTGAAAGAGAGGCTCTCTTTATAGGAAGCAAGAACCTTGTTGAACTCCGAGCCGAGGATGTCGTCCTTGAAATCCTCGTAATTCTGCTTGATGTAATCAGCCTCGGGCTCAAGGCGGAGGATGATATAATAACCTTCGCTTGTTTCAACAACGTCGCTGAGCTCGTTTATTTTAAGATCAAACGCCGCAAGCTCGTATTCCTCGCCGTAATCGGATGTGTATCTTGCAAAATACTTGCCATGGGTGGTGGTCATGGTGTAATCGGCGCAATGGATGCCCTTGAGCATTATCATCTCAAGCTCCTTGTTGTCGCTTGCAGCAAGCTGTGCCTGCAGAGCCTTTGCTTTTGCGAGATTCTCCGCACTCACACCCGAAATGAAAATGTGATTGGTGCGAAGGAAATCATCCGATTTGAAATATTCATCGATGTATTCATCGCTGCTTTCAATTTCGCCAAGGTCGCGCACGAGGATATAGAAAAGCTCGTTTGCACATTCTTCAGCGGCACTGTAAAAGCGGAAAAGATTGTCGGTCAGGTACTCCGAAGCGAGCATTTCCTTATATTTCTTGAAGCCGCCGCATTCATCAACGACAAGCTCGACGGTCTCCTGAACTGCCTCAAGGATGGGCTTCTCGTTCATCATAAGTGCCGCACCGCCGCCAACGTAATAGTAGTCAGCCATTGCCTGAACGGCATAGTAATCGCTGACGATATTTTTGCTGACAAGCGACCAAAGCTCGTCCTTGTAGCTTTCAGCTTTAGCAGGATCTGTCCAGATGTCCTCGCCGTATTTGAGCGCCATATCTCTCTTGAAATTGAGAACGAGATAGCGAAGCTCCTCGTATCTGACGTCAAATTTTCCAATCTTACCTATAACCGCCGACTCTTCCTCCGTGCTCTTGATCGGCTTGACACCGCAAGAGGTGAGGATCGCGGAAAGGCAAATAAGCAAAGCAAGCGCAAGTGAAAGACGCTTTATAACCTTGAAGTTCATATTTTTCTCCTATTTGTATATAATAATCCAATTAATGATACCACATTTTTGTTACTCCAATATGAATATTTGAAAATTCATATAAAAATTTGCAAAAACCATTTGCAACCGAGGCAAATATATGATATACTATATATAATAAAAATCAAAGAGGACGTTTATCATGGAAGAAAAGAACAGAATATCGCTCTCGGCTCTTATCAAGGAATTCAAGCTTAAAGAAATATACCTTCCCCGCCCTGCGGAGGAGATCTTTGTAACGGCACCGGAGGTCGACCGCCCGGGACTTGCACTTTCGGGTTTTCTCGACATTTTTGAGGAATCGCGTATACAGCTCATCGGAAACGCCGAACACAGCTATATTTCAAATATGAGTGACAGCCAACGCGACGCCCGCATCCGCAATTTTGTTGCCAAGAAGCCCGTTGTCATCCTCTTCACCACAGGTCTTGAAGCATTCCCCGAGATGATAAAATACTGCAAGGAATACGAGGTCCCGCTTCTTTCAACCGATGAGCTGACCTCCGCGACTATGGCGGCGCTCTTTGCCTCGCTAAACGTCCATCTCGCGCCCTGCATTACCCGCCACGGCGTACTCGTTGAGGTCTACGGCGAAGGTATCCTGATACTGGGCGACAGCGGAGTAGGTAAATCCGAAGTTGCAATGGAACTCATCAAGCGCGGACACCGCCTTATCGCTGACGATGCGGTTGAAATCCGCCGTGTTTCCAACCGAAGCCTTGTTGGAACTTCTCCGGAAAACATTCGCCATTTTATGGAACTGCGCGGAGTAGGTATTATCAACGCAAGAAATCTTTTCGGTATGGGCGCGGTTAAAAAAAGTGCGAAGCTTGATATGATAATC
>JAZSOQ010000145.1:0-8067 GCA_045537015.1 Eubacteriales bacterium | reverse complement strand
GCAAACCTTCCGGCGGAAGGTTTGACTCCTTCCGAACAGCCGACGGGGCGTCGCCTGTTCGAAGCGGGGGGGAGTTTCGAGCTCTGCGGGGCTCGACTTAAGGCTCCGCCTTAAGAAACCGCGGACTTTTGGAAAAGATCGATCAAAACTTTCCGCTGTTTTAGTTGGGTGGGTTATTTAGCCGCGGCCGTTCCAGCAATAAGTGCAAAGCTTCTCGCGGTCGATTCCGATGGCTTCGACGATGCCGTCGAGGGTCTGGAAGTCGAGGGAGGCGAAGTTGAGCTTCTTGCAGAGCGTTTCGCGGAGTGCTTTACCGCGCTCGGTCGAGCCGTCCGAGTATTCGTCGATGTGGTTGATGCCCTCTTCGCCCTCAAGCTCGAGGATGATGCGGCGCGCGATAAGCTCGTCGTCGCTTCTCGAGGGGGAGAAGTGCAGGTATTTGCAGCCGTACATGATCGGCGGGCAGGCGCTTCTCATGTGGACCGATGCCGCGCCGTTGTCGTAAAGGAATTCAACCGTCTCGCGAAGCTGTGTGCCGCGGACGATGGAGTCGTCAACGAAGAGAAGATTCTTGCCCGTGATCAGCTCGCTGACGGGGATCAGCTTCATTTTGGCAACCTTGTTTCGGTTGACCTGCGAGGGGGTGGTGAAGGATCTCGGCCAGGTGGGAGTGTACTTGATGAAGGGGCGCGCGAAGGGGATGTGGCTCTCGTTTGCGTAGCCGATCGCGTGGGGTGTGCCCGAATCGGGAACGCCGCAGACGTAGTCGATGCCCTCTGTTTTGCCCTCGGCGACCTCGCGTTTTGCCATGATCGAGCCGTTGCGGCAGCGCATACACTCGACGTTCACGTTCTCGTAATCCGAGGTCGGATAGCCGTAATATGCCCAAAGGAAGGCGCAGATCTTCATCTCCTTGCCGGGTTCGGCAAGCATGCTGACGCCGTCCGCCGTGATCTCGACGATCTCGCCGGGGCCGAGCTCACGAAGATCGGAATATCCGAGCTTCTTGTAGGCAAAGTCCTCGAAGGCGACGCAATAGCCGTCATCGCAAACGCCGAGCTCAACGGGGAGCCTGCCGAGGCGGTCGCGCGCGGCAATAATGGTTCCGCTGTCTGTGAGAATGAGGATGGTTGCCGAGCCGTCGATGCGGTTCTGCGCGTACTTGATGCCCTCCGCAAAGGTGGATTTTGTGTTGATGACTGCGGCGATAAGCTCGGTAGAGTTGACCTTTCCGCCCGTCATGGCGTTGATATGGCCCGAATGCGACATAACCTCGGCGAGAAGCTCGTCCGCATTATTGATCATAGCGACGGTGCAGATCGCGTAAGTGCCGAGATTCGAGCGAATGAGGAGGGGCTGGGGATCCGAGTCGCTGATGCAGCCGATCGCGGAATTTCCCGCTACCTCCTCAAAGATATTTTCAAATTTGGTTCTGAAGGGTGAGTTTGCAATGCTGTGGATCTGTCTTTGCAGACCGACCTCGGTGTTATAAGCGGCTATTCCTCCGCACCGAGTACCGAGATGTGAATGGTAGTCGGTGCCGAAGAATACGTCCGAGATAGCTTCCGAGCGCTTTGCACACCCGAAAAATCCGCCCAATTTTTACCTCTCTTATGCGAAGAAGAGCTTCGAGAGGGTCATGGGATCGATATACTCGCCATCCTTGTAAACGCGCATATTGCCCGATGCGATCTCGTCGATGAGGATAACCTCGCCGTCTGCGTTGTAGCCGTACTCGAACTTGATGTCGTAAAGAACGAGTCCTCTCTCTGCGAGATCGTCAGCGATGATCTTGGTGATCTTTCTTGTCATATCAGCCATGTCGTCGTACTGCTTGTCCGACATAACGCCGAGAACAACAAGGCCTTCCTTGGTTACGAGCGGGTCGCCCTTTGCGTCGTTCTTGAAGGTCATTTCGACGTAGGAGGGAAGGTCTGCGCCCTCTTCGATGTAGTCGGAGTAGCGGCGGAGGAAGCTGCCAACAGCCTTGTTGCGGCAGATAACCTCGAGTCCCTTGCCAAAGGGCTTAACGGGAACGACTTCCATTGTGGTGTTTGCGAGGTCTGCGGAGATATAGTGGGTCTTGATGCCTGCGGCATTGATCTTTTCGAAATAGTAGATGGACATGCGGAGGTTGACGTCGCCGACGCCCTCGATGGTGAGGCCTACGGAGTTCTCTCCGGGATCAAAAACGCCGTCCTTACCGGTGCAGTCGTCCTTGAACTTGAGAAGATAGTTGCCGTTTTCGAGTGCGAATACGTCCTTGGTTTTGCCAGTGTAAACGAGATTGTTTGCCATTTTTTTGTTCTCCCTTTATAGATGAAATTTAGTTTTTGATCATTATTCGCCCGTAAGGGCGGATTCACGTTCGCCAAAGGCGAATATATCGTATTTATATATCGTGTTGTTTGCCTTTGGCAAACGGCATATCGTATGAGCGAAGCGAATATCTCGTGTTTACTTAGTCTTCGACACGATATGCCTTTCGGCACGATATATCTTCGATACGATATGCTCCGCACGATATGCCGCTTCGCGGCGTGATTTATGAAAACTTCTCCGCGACCGCTTTATCCTTCGCAAGCACTCCCTCATACTGCGCCTGTCTGTGTGCCTTGAGGCGGGCGTCGAGCTCTTCGTCGGAGAGCGCGAGGATCTGTGCGGCGAGCAAAGCGGCATTGACTCCTCCGTCTATCGCGACCGTAGCTACAGGTATGCCGCCGGGCATCTGTACGGTGGAAAGAAGGGCTTCAATGCCGCCTAAGTTAGATGATTTACAAGGAATTCCGATAACGGGCAGGGTGGTGCGCGCAGCTATTGCGCCCGCAAGGTGCGCAGCCATTCCCGCAGCTGCGATAAGCACACCTATTCCGCGCTCCTGTGCCGTCTGTGCATACTCCGCCGCCTCGTCGGGAGTGCGGTGAGCCGAGTAAACGTGCACTTCGAACTCGATTCCAAGCGCAGAGAGGGTATTCGTTGCCTTTTCGATAACGGGAAGATCGCTGTCGCTTCCCATAACAATACCGACCTTATACTTCATTTTATACCTCTTTGTGAAATGTAAAAATATATATTTAATTATACTACAATACCGTTGTAAAGTCAAGAAAAATCAAAAAGAAATACGAATTTTTGACAGAGAAATTTTTGTACTTTTTCGCTTATTGTATAGTTAAAGTGACAATTCGGCAAAAGACGCAAAAAACTTTGATTTTCCTCTTGACTAAAAGAGAAAAATACGATATAATATTATGATAGATAATAATGGTCGATTGTAAAATTCAAAGAGATATGATAAAATCCGTTTTTTCGGTGGCTTTGCCGACGAAAAAACACCTTTCAGGCGAGCAGGGCGAGCCCGCGCGCCGAGGGGAGCTGTCAAAATCGTAGATTTTGGCAAGCGGCGATAAGCGCGCGTATCTCAATTGTAAAACGCAGTTTTACAATTGGCATTCTTGGAGGCAGACTGATGAAGTGTTTCGGTAAGGTAAAATTCATGGGTTCCGTTGATCCTTCCCTGATCGACGGCTGTGTTGCTGTTTCCGATTTTTCCGATAAGGATAATATCGCTGTTTTTCCCGGCTTTTGTGATGTGCATGTGCATTTTCGCGAGCCGGGTTTTTCTTATAAAGAAACGGTAAAGAGCGGCTCGAGAGCTGCGGCACACGGCGGATACACGACAGTGTGCACCATGCCGAATCTGAACCCCGTTCCCGACAGCAAGGGAAATCTCGCGCTCCAGCTTGATATAATTAAAAAGGATGTTTCGATTGAGGTCCTTCCTTACGGCGCGATCACCGTCGGCGAGATGGGCGAAAAACTTGCCGATCTCGCGGGAATGGCGCCCGATGTCGTCGGATTTTCGGATGACGGACGCGGAGTGCAGAGCGACGCGATGATGGAAGAGGCTATGAAGACCGCAAAGTCGCTCGGCAAGATCATCGTCGCACATTGCGAGGTCAATTCGCTTCTGCACGGCGGCTATATCCACGACGGTGAGTACGCGAAAGCGCACGGTCACCGCGGCATCTGCTCCGAGAGCGAATACGCGCAGATCGCGCGCGACCTTGAGCTCGTTGCGAAGACGGGATGTTCGTATCACATCTGCCACATTTCGGCAAAGGAGAGCGTTGCGCTCCTGCGTGAAGCTAAAAAAAGCGGCCTCGACGTTTCGGGTGAGACCGGACCGCATTATCTTATAATGGACGATAGCGACCTTCGCGAGGAAGGCAGATTCAAGATGAATCCCCCCCTGCGCGCGGCTGCTGACAGAGAAGCGCTTGTTGAGGGCATCCTCGACGGCACGCTCGAAATGATCGCCACCGACCACGCGCCACACTCCGCGGAAGAGAAGAGCCGCGGCCTCGCGGGAAGCCCGTTCGGTATAGTAGGACTCGATTTCGCATTCCCGTGGATGTATACCAAGCTCGTCAAAACGGGCATCATCCCGCTCCCAAAGCTCATAGATTGTCTTTCCACCAACCCGCGCAAGAGATTCGGTCTGCCCATGGGCAAATCGTTCTCTGTCTGGGATCTCGACGCGGAAGTAACGGTTGACGAGGACTTTATTCAGTCGCAAGGCAAAGCAACGCCGATTTTGGGAGAAAAGCTGATCGGTAAGAATCTGCTGACGGTTTGCGGTGGCAGAGTTGTTTGGGAAGATAAGTAACCTTGATTAAAAAGCACTTGATTTAGTGCAGTACAGACTCCGCTACCCCTCATTCGTCACGCTCGCGCGTGCCACCTTCTCCCACGGTCAGGGAGAAGGCTAATTGGTTGGCTCGCGATTCTTCGCGTTTCAGCGAACATCGTTTGAGATATAATCTTTTGTTGGTCAAAGAGGAATATTTTATTAAAAATGATCAATGATATTTGGCGCAACAGATTTTCATATAGTTTTTTTAATTATTTTGTGATTTAAGAAAAGTTTTTGTGCAGCCCACATATTGAAGTTTTATCGCGAAGCGATTCAAATAAAATATTCCTTTTTGACCAACTGAATTAAAGCAATGAATAATATTCGCTGCACAAACAAGCGGATAGCACTAACTCTTAGCCTTCTCCCTGACCGTGGGAGAAGGTGGCACGCGCGAGCGTGACGAATGAGGGGTAGCGGAGTCTGCAACCAACTAAAGAAAGTAAATGTATAACAGCACAAAAAACCACAAGCTGACGCCGATTTCAAAGGTGTTACGAAAAAATATGACACCCGAAGAAAAGCATCTTTGGTATGATTTTCTTAAAAAACTTCAGATAACGGTGCACAGACAGAAGGTTATAGACAGATACGTTGTGGATTTTTATATTGCAGAGCCGAAAATTGTCATTGAGCTTGACGGAAAACAGCACTTGCGTCCGCAAAATGCAGAGGCTGACCGCGAAAGAGATGAATATCTCGCAAGTCTCGGAATTGAGGTTTTAAGATATAAAAACCGTCAAATCAACGATTATTTTGAAAGCGTTTGCAAGGATATTTTGAAGCATATCCAAAACAGAAGTAGTTTATAATTTATGATTAAAATACAGGAGAAAGAAAATGGCAAAAAGAACAGATTTGAAGAAGATCCTCATCATCGGCTCGGGACCTATCGTTATCGGTCAGGCGGCGGAGTTTGACTACGCGGGCACGCAGGCGTGTCTGGCGCTCAAGGAGGAGGGATATGAGGTCGTTCTCGTAAACTCCAACCCCGCGACTATCATGACCGACACCACCATTGCGGACAAGGTCTACATGGAGCCCCTCACACTTGAATATATCGCAAAGATCCTGCGCTACGAGCGCCCCGACGCGATCCTTCCCGGTATCGGCGGTCAGACGGGTCTCAACCTTGCCATGCAGCTCGAGCAGAAGGGCATCCTCAAGGAGTGCCGCGTTGAGCTTCTCGGCACTTCGAGCGAATCGATCGAGAGAGCAGAGGACCGCGAGCTCTTCAAGGAGCTTTGCCAGTCGATCGGCGAGCCCGTAATCCCCTCCGAGATCACTTATAACCTCGAAGAGGCAAAGGCTGCGGCACAGCGTATCGGCTATCCCGTAGTTCTCCGTCCCGCGTTCACTCTCGGCGGCACGGGCGGCGGATTTGCTTACAATGAGGCAGAGCTTATCGAGATCGGTACAAATGCGTTCCGTCTTTCTCCCGTACACCAGGTCCTTATCGAAAAGAGCGTCAAGGGCTACAAGGAGATCGAGTTTGAGGTCATGCGCGACTCGAACGACCACGCCATCACCATCTGCGGCATGGAAAACATCGATCCCGTCGGCGTTCATACCGGTGACTCGCTCGTTGTCGCGCCCATCATGACCCTCTCGGATCACGATATGAAGATGCTCAACGATTCGGCTATCAAGCTGATCAAGGAGCTCAAGATCGAGGGCGGCTGCAACGTTCAGTTCGCGCTCAATCCTCACTCGAGCGAATACTACCTCATCGAGGTCAACCCCCGCGTTTCCCGTTCTTCGGCACTCGCATCAAAGGCTTCGGGTTACCCCATCGCGCGCGTCACCGCAAAGATCGCGGTCGGTATGTCGCTCGAGGAGATCAAGATCGCAAACACCAACGCGGCATTTGAGCCGAGCCTTGACTACGTCATCGCAAAGCTCCCCCGCTTCCCCTTCGACAAGTTCACAACAGCGTCCAACACCCTCGGAACTCAGATGAAGGCGACCGGCGAGGTCATGGGCATCGGCTCGAACCTCGAGGAATGTCTCCTCAAGGGTATGCGCTCGCTTGAAGTCGGCGTAAACCACGTTTATCACGCTAAATTTGACAATATGTCGAACGAGGAAATTCTCGAATACATCAGCTCCTTCCGCGACGACAACATCTTTGCGATCGCCGAGCTCCTCGCGCGCGGCATCACCGTCGAGAAGGTTCACGAGATCACTCAGATCACCCCCTTCTTCCTCGAGGCAATCAAGCGCATCGTCGATATGGAAGAGACCCTCAAGGCTCACCCCTTCGAGCTCGAGACCCTCACCGCCGCAAAGAAGATGGGCTTCTCGGACAAGTACGTCGCAAGAATGTGGAAGTGCGCCGAGCTTGATGTGTTCAAGTTCAGAAAAGAGCATAAGCTCTTCCCCGTATTCCGTATGGTCGACACCTGCCACACAGGCGCGTATATTCCTTATTTCTACTCCTCTTACACCGGCGAGAACACCTCGGTCCTCACCGATAAGAAGAAGATCGTCGTTCTCGGCGCGGGTCCCATCAGAATCGGTCAGGGCGTAGAGTTCGACTACTCCACCGTTCACGCGGTAATGACCATCAGAAAAGCGGGCTACGAGGCTATCATCATCAACAACAACCCCGAGACCGTTTCGACCGACTATACCACGGCGGACAAGCTCTATTTCGAGCCCCTGACCCCCGAGGACGTTATGAATATCATCGAGTTCGAGAAGCCCGAGGGCGTTATCGCATCTCTCGGCGGACAGACCGCGATCAACCTCGCGCAGCCCCTCCACGATCTCGGCGTCAAGATCATCGGCACCGATTGTGCCGCTATCGACAGAGCCGAGGACAGAAACGCGTTCGAAAATCTCCTTAATGAGCTCAACATCCCCCGCGCAAAGGGCAAGGCAGTCACCAAGATCGAGGACGGCCTTGCAGCAGCGGCAGAGATCGGTTATCCCGTTCTCGTCCGTCCCTCCTTCGTTCTCGGCGGCCGCGCAATGCAGATCGTCGGCAACGAGGAGCAGCTCCGCACCTACCTCAAGACCGCGGTTGAGATCGACGAGGACAAGCCCGTACTCGTTGACAAGTACATCAGCGGTAAGGAGGTCGAGGTCGATGCCATCTGCGACGGCAGAAACGTCTTCGTCCCCGGCATCATGGAGCTCGTTGAGCGCACCGGCGTCCACTCGGGCGACTCGATCAGCGTTTACCCGCCCTTCTCGATCTCGGACAAGGTCAAGGGCATCATCCTGCAGTATGCAAAGAAGCTCGGTCTCGGCATCGGCATCGTCGGACTTTACAACATCCAGTTCATCGTTGACGAGCACGACGACGTATACATCATCGAGGTCAACCCCCGTTCCTCGCGTACCGTTCCCTTCCTCTCGAAGGCGAC
>JAZSOQ010000049.1:0-2135 GCA_045537015.1 Eubacteriales bacterium | reverse complement strand
CTGCTCGATCGGCACATATCCTTTGCCGTAGCCTTTGGTTTGGGCGTCGGCGGCGACGCAGAGGTCGAGGGTTTTTGTGAGTGCTTCGGCGCCGATGTTCTTCATCGCGGCGATGTATTTTGCCAGCGGATAGGGCTTGATTCCCGTTGCGGCGGCAATGTCGTTTTGATTCATACCCGCGGTCTGGCAGGCGAGGATCGTGTTCATATCGCAGATGACACGGATCAGCTCCGCCATAATGCGGACGGGCTCGGCTTTTTCTGCCTTCATTTTGTCAAGAACGGCAAGTGCTGTGGGGATATTTCGCGCAAGAATGGCGTTTGCAAGCGCAAAGGAATCGAATTCCTCGGTCGCGCACGCAGCCTCGCGTATGTCTTCGGGCATAACCGCCTTACGTCCCCGCGCGAGGACGAGATACGAGATCTTGTCGATCTCGGAGGCGAGGGTGAACATATCGGTTCCGCAAAAATCTACCGTCGCGGTGCAAATACGCGCATCGGCATCGACTCCGTTTTCCTTGAAGTGTCGCGCACACCATCCCGCGAGCTTTCCGGCGGGCACTCGGTCGAACCGAACGCCCTGCGCGAGCTCGCAAAGCTTTTTAAGCTCGGGCGAGATCCTTTTCGGCGTTCCCGCGCTGATGCCGCCCGAGGGGATCGAGATGATGAGCACGTTGCCCGATTCGCCGTCAAGCGAGCCGAGAATTTCGCAGATCGCGTTGATCTCGGAGGCTCGCAGGTCGGTGAAGGCGAGCGAAGCGGTCACGAGCTTGTATTCCCCGAACATGGGGGGCGCGGCGAGCGCGGCGGATATACTCTCGGGAGTAAAATCCGCCTGCTCGATGCGGATGTAGTCGAACATCTCGGCTTCGGGAGCGACAAGCTCGCTCTTCGCCACCGAGAGCGCGTTCTGCTTGAGGTAATCCTCGTCGCCGAAGAATATATAAGCCGCGTCGGGCGTTTTGATATTTCGGCGGAACTGCGCCTCGGTGATGATCTCCTTCATTTAAGTATTAGTCGTTAAGGCCGTAAATTTCGCGGAGAAGGTCGGGCTTGTTGGTAATAACTGCGTCACAGCCTTCGTCAGCGAGCCACTTTGCAATCTCGGGATCGTCAACGGTCCAGGGATGAACGCGGATGCCCTTTTCGTGGCACTTCTCAACGTAGTTCGGGTAGAGCTTGAGCTGATTGTGCTTGGGGTGGGATGCAAGCGCGCCGATGTTCTCGGTGTAGTCCCAGGGCTTGACCATATTGAAGCTGTAAAGGGGAGCTACGAATGCCTTCGGGTTGACTTCAAGCATACGCTCGAGCTGTGCGTGGTCGAAGGAGGAGTAGATAACGAGGTCGAGCATACCGGTCTTTTCAGCGAGAGCGTGAAGAGCTGCGGGCATCTTGGGGTCAGCGGACTTGATCTCAACGTTACAAACCATGTTGTTCTCGCGGCAGAGGTTGAAGAGGTCTTCCATAAGGGGAAGCTTTGTACCCTTGAAATCGGGGGAGAACTTGCGACCGAAATCGAAGTGGAGAAGCTCCTCGTAGGTGTACTCGGTTACGAGACCCTGACCGTTGGAGGTGCGGTCGATCTTTTCGTCATGCAGAGTAACGATCTTGCCGTCAGCGGTGAAGTGAACGTCGGTTTCGATACCGTCAGCCTTCATTTTAGCAGCGAGCTCGTAAGCGGGCATGGTGTTCTCGGGCGCGTAAGCGGATGCACCGCGATGCGCGATGATGAGTGTGCGTTCTGTAAGTGTCTTTGCCATTTTTTCTGTTTCCTTTCGGATTTATTTTTTATAATTAATTTTCATTATAACTTGGTGAAAGTTTTCGTCCACCTTTTTCAAAAGGTGGCGGTTTCTTAAGGCAGAGCCTTAAGTCGAGCTCCGCAGAGCTCGAAACTCTCTTTTTGCGCTTAAAACCGGCGGCGCCCCTGCCGACGGTTTTGAAGGAGTAAAACCGCCCCACCGGGGTGGTTTTCGCTCCTTCGCGCTTTATTTGCAAAATTTTATGCTGCATAGAGGTGACAGAGCGCAAACACTTGTCTGCGACAAGTATTTGACTCTGTCCAAACAGCCGGCGGGGCGCCGTCTGTTTGAAGCGCATGGGGAGTTTCGCGCTCTGCGGAGCGCGACTTAAGGC
>JAZSOQ010000027.1:0-4238 GCA_045537015.1 Eubacteriales bacterium | reverse complement strand
GATGAGGGGACACCCAGAAAGCTTTGTTCGCACTCGTTGATTTATTTTAATTGGAAATTTCCGAACAGCGTGAGGAAATTCACCTCACTTCTTACTTCTTACCTCTCTTCGCCTTCACCCATATCGGGGTTGGATACGTTGCCGACGGAATTCTCTTAAGTTGACAGCATTGCTCGCTTGCGGGAGGTGGGGAGTCAGCGCCGCGCGGGATCTTTCGCAGCCAAAGCAGATCAAGAGCGAAATATAATAAAAATGAGAAGAATCCGCCGCGGCGGATTCTTTCCTTAACTTTCCGCCCACAGCGGAAAATATCACTCGGCTCTGCCGAATATCACTTTGCGAAGCAAAATATCACTTCGCCGAAGGCGAAATATCACTGCGACCGCAGAGAGCCTTGGGGTGAAGGAGCGAAAACCTACCGCAAGGGTAGGTTTTACTCCTTCCAAAATACGTCGGCATGTTTGCCGCTAAGCGCCAAACCGTCGCCGCCATTTTGAAGCACAGGGAGAGTTTCGCGCGGCTCTGGCGGTTTTCCGAAGGAAAATGGAGGCGTGAGCCGACAAGACAGAGTCGACTTTTGCCGTAGGCAAATATGGCTGCGGCGGTCGACTTAAGGCTCTGCCTTAAGAATCTTCAAAAACTTTTCGCTGATGTTGTCTTTTATTTATCTGTAAAACGCATTTCCGCCGATGAATTCGCGGATGATGCTGGTTGGAGGAATTTCGTCATCAACATCCGCCTCGTGGATATAGTTGAGCACTTTTACCATCGCGCGTACCTGCTCGTAGCATTCCTCGTGCGGCTCGATGGCGTTGAGCAGCGGGAAGATGTGCTTTTTGAGCACGGCGAGCTCATAGAGAGTCGAGCTGTTGAAGATGACGTCCGACTCTTCCTGGAAGGGCAGGATCCATCTTCCCTCGCCGCGGCGGACCGAATTCCACATTGAAAGCGTTTTTTGCACCGATGCGCCGCGAGTGTCGTAGTCGCGCACCGTTCTGCGGAGCAGGCGCAGGTAGCTTGTGGGGATGCGGTTATGATAATCGAGGCTGAGGGGCAAAAGCGGGCTGATGAAGATCTTGAACACCGCCGCGCGGTCGATCTCGCTCGGCAAAAGGGTTGGGTTGAGCGCGTGGATGCCCTCGACGATGATGATCGCGCTTTCATCAAGCTTCAGCTTCCTGCCGAGCCACTCGCGCTTGCCGGTTTTGAAGTTAAATGAGGGCAATTCGACCTCCTTGCCCGCGAGGAGCGCGGTGATCTGTTCGCCGAAAAGGGCGGTGTCGATGGTGTTGATGTGCTCAAGGTCGAGCTCGCCCGACTCGTTCGGCGCGATCAGGTCGCGGTCGATGTAGTAATCGTCGAGGCTCATAAGTATCGGCATCTTGCCGTGGGCGCGGAGCTGGGTGGCAAGGCGGTTTGCCGAGGTCGTTTTGCCCGAGGACGAGGGTCCCGCGAGCATCACGGCGTGTGCGCCGCGCGCGCAGATCATATCGGCGACCTCGCCGAATCTCTTTTCGTGAAGTGCCTCGTTGACGCGCACAAGCTCGCGGAGTTTGCCCGAGTCAACAAGCTCGTTAAGGTCGGCGACGGTTTCGCAGTGCATAAGCTCGCACCAGCGCTTGCCCTCGTCGTAAACCTCCATAAACTGTGTCATTTCGTGATAATCCGAAACACGGTCGGGATCGTTTCTGTCGGGGAAGATGAAAATGAATCCGTTTCGCGCGGGAATTATGTCCCAAACGCGCAAAAATCCCGTCGAGGGCGCCATTTCGCCATAGTAATAATCAAAGAAATCGCCGTATCCGTAAACGTCGAGCGTGGGAGCTTCGCGGTAAGCAAGCAAGCGCGCTTTATCCACCTCACCCTGACGCGTGAAATACTCGATTGCATCGGCGGTGGATATACGCTTGCGGACGAGGGGAATATCCTCGGCGATCAACTCGCGGACACGCTCCTTTAGCCTCTCGGCGGAGAAATCCTCCGCGCCCGTGACCTTGATATATACACCATCGCCGACGGTGCAATTCATCTTGGCAACCGCATTCGGCCAGAGCTGGCGGATGGCGAGAAAGAGCACGAACTGCGCCGTTCTTCTGTAGGCATCCTTGCCGCTGGGATCGGAGTAGCGCAAAAGGCTGACCTTTCCGCCCGATGCCGCCATCGCCTTGCGGATACTTTCGCGCTCGTGTGCCGCATCCTCCATTCGCATTGGTATGTAATTCAGCGTGAAGACCTCGCCCGCGATCTTTGCCGCGATCGGGTCTGTCGAAAGCTTACCCGTGACCAGGCCAAATTCCTTGATTATATCGAGCAGACTCTGCTCGGGGCGCACCCAATAAACGTATCCGTCAATTAATAGTTTCATATCCTTTCTCCTGTCATTAATTAATATTATATGCAAAAGACTACCGGCGTGAACCGGTAGTCATTCAAATATGCAATACCGTAATTCAGTATAACATATTTTTCGCTTTATGTCAATAGTTTTTTATATATTTGCTGCAACGCAAACAAGTCGCTTTGCCGCCTCGGCGAGGGATTCGATGTAGGCAAATTCGTCGGGCGAATGGATCTTTCCGCCGCGAACGCCGAGAGAGTCTATGCACGCCGCACCCGCGAAGGTGACGTCAGCCGCATCGGACGCTCCCTTTCTGCTCACTGCCTCGAGAACGGGAAGGTCGTTTTCCGCGAAGATCTCGTTCATTCTCGCAAGCAGAGCGACGTTCTTTTCGCTGTATTCCATAGCCACGCGGCCCTTTGGGTTGTTGACACTGCACTTGCAGCCGGGGACGTGGACGGTTTCGGCAATCGACTTGACGTGCTCGCGAACCCAGCGGAGCTGATCGGTATTCGCAAAGCGGATGTTCGCCTTGAATTCGCAATAGCCGGGCACGGTGTTCGAAACGGTGCCGCCGCTGATTACGCCACAGTTGCAGGTGAGTCCATCGTCATCCTTGAGCTTTTCAAGCTCGATGATCTTGTGCGCCGCATCGAGGATTGCATTTGCACCCTTGGTGGCACATTGCGAGCCGTGCGCCTCGATGCCCTCGATCTTGAAGGTGAATGTGATCGTTCCCTTACGGATGAGGCACGCTTTGCCCTTGTCGCTGCCCTCAAGATTGAGGAACGCGACCGATTCGAGTGCGCGGTCGCACATATATCCTATAGTTTGCTTGTTGCTTGTGGCGCTGCTGACCTCTTCATCTGTCTGAAGGATCAGCTTGACGGGACGCGAGCGGAAGCCGTTTTTATCAAGCGCGTCCATAGCAAGAAACGCCGCAACCGCGCCGCCCTTGCAGTCGCAGACGCCGGGGCCGTACATCTTGTTGCCCTCGATCTTGACCGCAGGGCTGCCAAAGGTGCCAACGGGGTGAACGGTGTCGAGATGCGCAGAGAAAATGATCGGCTTTTCCGCGGCATCGGGATTGAGCGTAATATCGACAAGATCACCCGCAACGGGCTGACGGAAATACTCGACCTTCCATCCGCGCGCGCGAGCCATTTCGGCAAAATATTCGCCGCAGGCATCAACGCCCGCCTTGAACTTCGTCGGGCTTTCGATGTTGCAAACGTCTTCCCAGACCTTTACGTATTCCTGATTCAAACTGTCAACCGTGTTGAACATTTCCGTGCATTTCATTGCGGCACCTCTCAAAATTTATTGCATTCATTATAACACAAAAACCGCAGATTGTCAATCTGCGGTTGGGAATTATTTTCCAATAAACATTTGTGTCCAGTAGCTTCCGTCGGCAACGTATCCAACTCCGATATGGGAGAAGGCGAGGAGAGGTAAGAGGTAATAGTGAAGAGGTAAGAAGTAAGGTAGCTTTTCGCAAGCGAAAAGCAATTTTTATCTTTTTGCGAGTGCGAACAAAGCTTTCTGGGTGTCCCCTCATCACCCTCTGCGGAGGGAGCTTCTCCCAGGAGAAGCCTAAGGAAAAGCTGTTGCTTTGAGCTAAATATTTCTCTCTCAGAGAAATGCTAAATTTTTGCTATGCAAAAGCTAAATACGCGCTTCGCGCGAGCTAAATATTCCGCTGAAGCGGAATGCAAAGGTAGAAATTTGCCAAGGCAAATTTCAATTAAACAAATAATACGAAGATTAGATAATTCCTAACAAGGCTCACAGTAACCCCAGGCTTCTCCTGGGTAGCGAAGCGGCGACGCGGTATTGAATGACAGTCCGGGGGACTGTCAGACCCGCGGCGTGACCGAGCCGCAGCGAGACAGCTCCC
>JAZSOQ010000023.1:0-24368 GCA_045537015.1 Eubacteriales bacterium | reverse complement strand
AACGACATGGCTACGATCCGACTTACTCACCAGGATGTGGGACAGATGGATATGTATATCCGTATGTACGATGAGTTGAAAAGAAATGACGGCGACAATCCTACAATAGGTATTGTTTTGTGTTCGGATACCGACGAGGATATTGCAAGAAAGTCGGAAGGCCAAGCGGTCTTAGGAAGACAAGAAATCTACTCAACTCCTTGGCTCACAGAACGACATGGCTACGATCCGACTTTGTATATCCGTATGTACGATGAGTTGAAAAGAAATGACGGCGACAATCCTACAATAGGTATTGTTTTGTGTTCGGATACCGACGAGGATATTGCAAGATATTCGGTTCTTAACGGAAATGAGCAGTTATTTGCAAGCAAGTATAAGTTGTACCTCCCCACAGAGGAAGAACTGCGCGCGGAAATTGAAGCACAAAAAGCGCTATTCTATCTCCAGCAAGAGGAAAAGAAAAACAAATAACTGAAACAAAACAAGCTACTGCAGTGATATAATCTGTCATTTCAGATATTGCCCGCAATAAAAAGGAGCCGAATTCCGGCTCCTTATTTTATGCTTTCAATGAAAGATTTCAAATCAAAAACCGCAATTTCGCTTTCGGTGACGGTGTTGCCGATTTGAAGTGATCGGTTCACGGTATCCGAGGCGGTTGTGGGGAATTTGTCAAAGACAATGAAGCGTTTTGCGCCCTCGGTTTTCGAAGGTGCGATGCGGATGATACCCGCAAGCTTGACTTCGGCGGATTTTGTCACTTTGGCAACATCACGCCCGGTTCTCACAGCGCCGACAGTTGTTTTGTAAATCTCAATGCGATTCTCGTCGGCAAAGTGGTATTTATAGTAGCTCTTTTTCCTCATAAGAACGCAGATCTCGAGTGTTTCCTTGTGATTCTCGGCGGTTATGTAAGCCTTGCCGATTCCGAAACGAGCTTTTTTGATGTCGTATTTGTTATTACGTAATGCTTTTTTGACCTTAGCCGCGAATCCTGCAAGTCTGATTAGCTTGACGATCATTGTAATAAGGATGATAGCCGCGATAGCCATCAGAAGCTCGGGATTGCGAATTTCGGTGCTTCCCGTTTCGGGGACAAAGAGAAGAAAGGCGAGAAAGAAGAAAAATATGTATAATAAGTATTTCATAACGTGCTCCGATCGTTTATTGAATTAATTATACCATATAGCCGTGCAAAAGTCAATAAAGCCGCAAAAACTGCGGCTTTATGTCACTTATTTATCATTTCCCGAAGCGCTTCAAGTGCATCGGTGAGCCCGCCGACGGCGTCGATTATGCCGTATCGGACGGCTTCCTCGCCTGCAAGCACGCTTCCGATGTCGGTTGCGATCTGGTCGGGGCGCATCATCAGCTCGCGGAGTGTGTCGGGCTCGGCACGCGAGTTGCGGCTGATGAAGTTGATTATCCGCTCCTGCATATCGCGGAAATAGGTGAATGTCTGCGGCGCACCGACCACGGTTCCGCTGATCCGCACAGGATGGATGGTCATCGTCGCGCTTGGTACGATAAACGACTTCTTCGCTGCCACAGCAAGCGGAACTCCTATCGAATGCCCGCCGCCGAGGACTATCGAAACCGTCGGCTTCGACATACTCGAAACGAGCTCCGCTATCGCAAGCCCTGCCTCAACGTCGCCGCCCATGGTGTTGAGAAGCAGTAGAACTCCATCGGTGTGCTCGTCCTCCTCAAGCGATACAAGTCGGGGGAGAAGGTGCTCGTATTTCGTGCTTTTCTGATTCTCTCCCGCAAGGTAATGCCCCTCGATCTGTCCGACGATGCACATGCAATAGATAGATTCCCTCGAATTCTCGGCAAGCACCATGCCATCCGGCACTTCGTTCAGCTTGTTTTCGTTTTCCTGGTTATTTTCTTCGCTCATTTTCCAATCTCCAAACTTTTTTAGTTATTATTTCCTTAATGATCTTACTTATTCAAAAATAAAAATAATTCTGAATTGTATTGACAAAGTGAATTAAGTGTAGTATAATAATATTGAAGATGAAGTTCATCTTTGGCTTCGCAGTATGAGACGAGTGACGGTTCCGACTCGTCGGTAAAATAAAAACTGACCGATTATGATGATGTGTGACGGTTCTGACACATCGGTAAAATAAAAATTGACCGAGCGAAGTTTATAATGGGGTCGGCTTTTATCGGGTTGACCCCTTATGTTTTACTGTGAGTTTATGATGGAATATAATGTTGATATTTTAAGACTGTCGAATAAATTTTATGAGGATTACCCCATAACTCAATATCCGGAGCTACTGCAGAAGGCTGAAAGACCGTATGCTTGTTTGATGATAAATATGAGGGATTATTATATATGCATTCCGTACAGAACGCATATTGATCATTCTAATTCATACCGTTTTAAGTACTCTGTACGAGCAAAAAGCAATAAATCGGGATTGGATTTTTCTAAAATCGCTATTGTCAGCAATAGAGATTATATTGACAAAACTCCGGCTTTGATTGATAAGGATGAATTTAATGAAACAATGATAAATCTTGATAGAATCGTTTTGAATTCATTAAAATATGTTGATGCTTACATAGGTCATATCAATCACACAAAACCGATTCATGAAAAAGAATTTTTAAGAAAATATATGTATTCCACATTGCCGTATTTTCATGACATACTTGGAATACCGGAAAAAGAGGTACAAAAATGAACGTTTGTGAACTTAATCCCAAGAAAGTTTTTGAATATTTCGCGCTCCTTTCGAGTGTGCCGCACGGGTCGTGCAATATGAAGCCGATCGCGTCTCTCTGCGAAAATTTCGCCAAGGAGAGAGGTCTTGAATATGTCCGCGATGCGGCTGACAATGTTATCATCAAGAAGCCGGGCACCGCGGGCTATGAACATTCCGAGCCCGTGATCCTTCAGGGGCATCTTGATATGGTCTGCGCCAAGGATCCCGATTGCGAGAAGGATATGGCGACCGAACCTATCGAGCTTTACGTTGACGGCGACTATCTCCGCGCGCGCGGAACATCGCTCGGCGGCGACAACATCATCGCGGTTGCCATGATAATGGCAATTCTCGACTCGAACGACATAGCGCATCCCCCCATAGAGGCGGTGTTCACCGTTGATGAAGAGGTCGGGCTTCTCGGCGCGGCTGCGCTTGATTTCGGTTTGCTCAAGGGCAAGAAGATGATCAACCTTGATTCCGAGGAAGAAGGCGTTTTCACCGTTTGCTGCGCGGGCGGTGTTAGAGTAAATGCGACCATTCCGCTGACTTTTGAGAGCGTACCCGCGGACAGCGTTGCTTACAAGATCTCGGTTTCGGGGCTTATGGGCGGTCACTCGGGCGTTGATATCGACAAGGGACGCGAGAGCGCGAACAGACTCATCATCCGTTTCCTCAAAAAGCTCGGCGAGCGTGTGCCGTTCGGTCTTTATGCGTTTGAGGGCGGTCAGCTTGACAACGTGATCTGCCCCGAGGCGAATGCCGTTATCATATTGAAGAATGACGAATCCGAGATTGAAAAGCTCCTTGACTCGGTTGCGGAATATGACGCGATCTTCAAGAACGAGCTTGCTGCGGGCGACCCGAATGTCAAAGTCACCGCATCGGTCTGCGAGCTTCCCGCAAGCAGAGTGATCGCGGCTGATACCGCAAGAGCACTTGCCGCTCTCCACATTCTTCCTTATCATATCCAGCGTATGAGCCGCGATTTCGAGGGCCTTGTTCAGACCTCGCTCAATATGGGCGTGCTCAAGCTGACGGATACCGAGCTCAAATTCTCCTATTCCGTTCGTTCCTCCATTGCTTCCGAGAAGCACGATCTTGTTGACAAGATCAAGTCTGTTCTCGCACTTTCGTTCCCCGAGGCAAAGATCGACCTCCACGGCGACTATCCCTCTTGGGAATACAAGCGCGATTCCTCTCTGCGTGATGTCATTATGGCTGCATATAAGGAAACAACGGGCAAGGAAGGCATCGTAGCCGGCACACACGGCGGACTCGAATGCGGAATCTTCTCCGAGAGCATCAAGGGACTTGACTGCGTTTCAATGGGTCCCAACCTCGCCGAGGTTCATTCCCCCCGCGAAATGCTCGATATTCCCTCTGTCGAAAGACTTTGGGAGCTTATGAAGGATATTCTTTGCAGACTTAAATAATTTTGGGTAGGGAATGGTGGTTAGTTGTTAGTCGCTAGTTGCTAGTTGAAGGATAATTTTCTCGCTTTGCTCGAAAATTTTCAATTAAATACTCTCTGTCCGAGATAAATATTGGTGAGAAAAAATTATACATTTTTTAAGATAATTATGCATAAACGGGTCCAACACCCACAGAAATAATTAAGATACCCTTAAATCAAATCCCAAGTGGAAAGCATACAAGCGGTGCGTATCATCTCGGTCTTATCAATGGCTACCATCACAACATTAGTGAATCTATGTATCTGTATCACGGTGTATCGTCCAAATCCCTTGATTACTATTTGGCTCTGTTCTATTGGGTTGATAAGAACAAGCACAAGACTTATCTTGAACAAGCCTATGATATTATCACTCTGTTATCCAATCAGGCGAAGAAGATACCTCTTGATAAGTTCAAATGCAAACCAATTTCCTTTGATATGAAGAGGTTAGCAATCTGAAAATGTTGTGAATTTGTAAATTCTCGGCTCTGGAGTGAGACATTTGGATTTAGGTGCGCTATAATTATATAATTAAAAATGTAGCAAAAAATGTTGGTGATTTTTGCATGGCAACCGATAGTTGCCATATAGTTGGTAGACAAAACTCCATTATACTGTTATACTTAATATAACAAAGGAGGTGGTGATTATGGCATTAGGTGAAAGAATCAAAGAGTGCAGACAGAATGCTGGTTTATCCCAAGAGAAAGTTGCTGAATTAGTAGGCGTTAGTCGTCAGGCAGTTACTAAGTGGGAAGTAAATCAGTCTGCTCCAAATACTGAAAACCTTTTCAAATTGGCAGAGATATTTGGGACAACAGTCGATATGTTATTGAATCCCAACGACAGTAACAAACAATCTTCTGCTGAACAGATTTATTACCTCTACAAGATGGAGGAAGAAAAGAAAATTGCAAATAAAAGGCACAATACGAAGAAGTACATTAGCATAGCACTTGTGGTTGCTCTTGTTCTTGGGTGTATTCTGGGCAGTATAATTTATATCCGCAATCTGCCCGTTGATTATGACGCAGGTGCTTGTGGCGGAGGATATGCTACATTTATCTTTGATAAGTACAACGAGGAACTGACGGAAAAATATGTTAGTGGTATGATAGACAATTCCAATATTTCGTCTGCCAAAGCTGTTCGAGGAACACAGGAAGCAGAATGGGAAGACCAAACACTATTCTTGCAATTTGATATTCAGTATGAATATTCTACACAAGGTACTGTAACCGAAAGAGTTAGATTTATTGGTCAGAGGACATGGTTTGATACCTATGATTGGGGTGGGGCAATTATTGACGGTAGTAATGCCCCCACAGAGTAAAGGTGGTTAGACAAATAAGAATTTGACAAAGGAGTGTGATTGTATGAAATTGACTTATAAAGCACAAATGTTTATTTCTCTTGTTATCATCCTTTTGGCAAATGTAATCAGCACCATAATGAAACATTGGATTTACCGAAGTGGTGGTTTTGTCATTTGTGGTCTGCTGTGGCTCATTCACCCTGTTTTGCCAAATGGTGCAGATGTGTCAAAGAGGACTTTGCTTTGGACGAGAATTGCAGGTGTCATTCTTATCCTTATTGGTGTCTTTACACGAGCATACATTTACTAACCAAAATCCAATTTGACGAACTAAATACTGACCGATAGGAGCAAAGTTGAAATACACCTTGCTCCTTTTTATTCGCCTATGGGCATTCATAGAAAATGAATAAAAAGGTCAGTTATACACACCAATACTTATCTCGGACAGAGAGATTAAATAAAACGCTACGGCTCTAACGCAATTGTTAGTTCCGTAGCATTATATTTAGTTGTTAAATTATAAACTGTATGAAATCTTATCAAAGCTAAACGAAATTATAGAAATAATTTTCGAACACAGTGAGAAAATTTCTACCATTAACTAGCAACTAGCCACTAGCAACTAATCACTTTACTGCGCCTTGGGAACATAAATCCTCAAATGGCACGCTGCCTGAGCGTAAAGCTTGGAAATATCGGATTTGGGGTTCGATGCAATGTTCCATACGAGATAGTTCATATCGCCGAGGAAGCTTTGATCGAGAACAAAGAAGTTCTGCGTTATCATACCGGGGCGTGTGCCGGTGTATTTTGCGTTGTCGGTAACAAATCCTTCAAGGCGGTACTGCCAGCCGCTGTCAACGATGAAGATCGTTCCGAGAGGAAGCTCGGAAATCGGGTACATGCGGTCGCAGCAGACGTTTTGCTGATAGGTGCTTGCGGTCGACTTGGGAACCGTCGTGGTTGCCTTGCTGGTCGAGTTCCAATACGTGTTCTCGAGGTAATTCCATTCAAGAAGAGTGTACTTTGAGAGATCAATATTGTTTTGAGCAGCAAGCGTGGTATCTGCCTCGATGAAATCGGCAGCGTTGAGTTGGATCGTGGGATCCTCAACGGGAGCATCGTCTGCGGGGCGTATGCCGGTTGTGACGGTTGACTGAGTTACCGAGAGAGGCATATAGATCGCATTTATGACAGCCTCTTTTGCTGCCTTAACCATATCGTCTGTGATCTTCGAGGTCGAGGGATTATAGGTGATGCCGTCAACGGGACAGCCCGTGATAGCGGCAAACCAAGTCAGACCGACTATGTATCTGCCGATGTAGTAATCCATGTGGTATCCGTCGCGGGTGAGTGTATCGCCCAAGAAGGATGTGCGCGCGTTTTGGATGGACGTCATACAGGGGATCATAATGTCGAAGTTCAGAGGTGTAATGACCTCGTTTACAACGTTGATGATCATATTATACATAGTCATCTGGTCGTTTTTGTAGTTGGGGAAGGAGGCGTGAGTGCTGTCCTGCTGATATGCCCAGGTCATATTCCAGATGAGCTTTGCCTGAGGGTTCGAATCCTTGACAGTTGTGATCAGCTCGTCGAGCTTGGAGTAGGAATTTGTAAGTCCGCAGGTCTTTGAGGTCTGCTGGAGAGATACGTAATCCCACTTCTCGTCAACGAGAGCCTGGCTCATTTTATACTTCTCGGTCTTGAGCCATTCGCCCGTGGTGTTCTTGTAGTATGTATAGCTTGCGGAATCGGTCCTGCTGAACTGATAGTGCTGATCAAGGCTGCATCCGCCGTAGTAGAGGTTGCCGAGAACGATCTCTTCGACACCGCTGTCCTTGAGGATCCCATAGAGATACTGCATCGAGTCGGTCGAAAAGCTGTTGCCGATGGCAAGGATCTTGATCGACTTGGGCGGTACTATGATCATGCATTCTTCTGTGGTCGTTTCTTCTGCGGTGGTCACTGCTTCGGTTGCTTCTGCGGTGGATGTAGCTCCGTTTGTTTCTTCAACTTCGGGAGCAGTTGTTTCAGCGGTTTCACCGCTATTGCACGCGCTGAGCGCGCAAGGGATGAGCATAAGAATTGAAAGAATGAGTGCGGTAAAACGTATTTTCATTTTACTTCTCCTTTATTATACTCCGTATTGCTTGCGTTCCTTTTTTTGAGCCTCAAACTTTTCGCGGACGTTGTCGTAGATCTCTGCGGGAATCTCTTCGTGCTCCTTGGTCGAGAAGGGAAGGGGCATATCGCCTGCTGAGGCGATGATCGAGGACGAGGTGTCGTTTCTGAATGCCTCGCGCTCTTCCTTGTTGCGGAAGTTAGGGATAGCCTTCGGAATATTGCCGTCAAGCGCGGAAAGATAGCCGAAGTGACCGACGAAGTACATATCAAGTGCCTCGTAAACGTCGATAATATCAGCAGTTTCGTCGCCGATGATCGCCTTTACGAAGTTTTCCATGCTGTAATAGTCGGATCCGGCGTGGCCGAAGGAGGTCTTCGCATCCTGACCTCTGTCGGATATTGCGCGGTACTCTCTCTTGCCGACCTTGCCGAAGCGGCCCTCAAAAGGCTCGCCGCCGATGCAGGGACGGTAGAATGCGAAATCGGTGGTTTTATCCTCCTGCTCAGCCCACTGATAGAGCCAATGGATCGAGTATTTGTCAAAGCCCTGGCGTCCCGTTTCCATTCTGCCCTTCGAGCCGTACATATTGTACCAGGTGTTGTGACCCTTTATGTTGAAGTGCAGGCTCTTGAATACGCCGCCGTTTTCAAGGGTGACCATTTCGACAGCCGCGCCCGAGTTCTGCGCACCCATTTCGAAATGACGCTTGCCGTAGGGGAGCTCAAATCCCGAAACGGATACGGGACGGAGACCGGTTGCGTGAATGATGGGACCTGCAGAGTGAGTGCAGTAGAAGAAGGCGCTCATCTGGTTTCTCCAGTGATTGGGGTCGCCATATGTGATCTTCGGCCAGATGCTTTCGCAGTCGTGAACGTATTCGCCCTCGCCGTATTCAAATTCGCCGATCTTGCCGAGACGGTACTCCTTCTTCATCTCGATCATCGAGGGGAAGTAGCAATAATTTTCGCCGTAAGCGTAGATCTTGCCGTACTTTTCAACCGCTTCAACGAGCTCGACCGCCTGCTTCATATTGGCGCAGGGAAGGACCTCGGAGAATACGTGAAGTCCGCGCTCCATGCAGCGGATAGCAAAGGGTGCGTGCTCGTTTGCAAAGTTTGCAAGAACGACAGCATCCATATCGTGATTGAGAAAATCCTCGAAGTTTTCATAAAGAGTGCATTCGTAATTGCTTTTTGCAAGCATATTCTGCACGTTTTCGCGAACGTCGGGGTTCATATCGCAGATCGCAACGACGTCTGCAAGCTCGCGGTTTGTGACGCACCAGTTGATCATCGTCTTTCCTCGATAACCGCCAAGTACGCCGATTTTTACCTTGCTCATAGTGAAGATTCCTCTGTTGTCAATTAATGATAGCGATAAAGTGTGGGAAGAATGTCCCTGTTGTAACCGGCGATAGCCTCTGCGATAATGTTCTTTGCTTCATCGGGACCAAAGAGCTCGCGGACTGCGGTCTGCTTGTTCTCAAGCTGCTTGTAAACGGTGAAGAAGTGCATAATTTCATCAAAAACGTGTGCGGGAAGCTCGTCTATCGATTTGATATTGTTGTAGTTGGGGTCGGAGACTGCAACCGCGATGATCTTGTCGTCAAGCTTGCCGCCGTCGATCATTCGCATAACGCCGATGGGGTAAACCTCGATGAGGGTCATGGGATATATCGGCTCCATACCGATAACGAGAACGTCGAGAGGGTCGCCGTCATCGGCATAGGTACGGGGAATGAAACCGTAGTTTGCGGGATAGTGAGTCGAGGTGTAAAGGATGCGGTCGAGCTTGAGAAGACCCGTGTGCTTGTCGAGCTCGTACTTACACTTGCTTCCCTTTGGGATCTCGATCAGAGTTGTAAAGGTCTCGGGTGTGATGAGGGCGGGGTTAATGTCATGCCAGATATTCATTTTTGACCTCCGGAAATATATTATAATTACTTATTATTTAATTATTTAACGTAATCGAATTCGAAATCATAGATCGAAACGGTGTGACCGTCGCGGCAGCCTGCGGCTTCAAGCTCCTCGAAAACTCCGCTTCGCTGAAGAACCTTCTGGAAGAAGTTGAGCGACTCGTAATCCTCAAAGTTGACCTGACCGCAAAGGTTGAAGAGCCATTCGCCCTCAACGTAGAAGGTATCGTTCTCGCGGCGGATGGTGGTTTCCTTGCCACCGCCGACGTAAGCATCCTCGGGCTGATATTCAGCCTCGTAAACGATCATGGGCGGGAGCGTCTGAAGCATTTGGTCTGCAAGCTTTATAAGCTCGTCAAGTCCCTCACCGGTAACTGCGGAAACGTAAAGCACCTGTCTGCCGAGAGACGCGCAGTATTCCTCGAATCGGGGAAGATCGACCGCATCGGGGTCGACGAGATCGTATTTGTTAGCAACAATGACCTGCGGGCGTGTTGCGAGCTCGGGGCTGTAACGCTCAAGCTCGGTGTCGATCAGCTTAATGTCCTCGACGGGATCGCGGTATTCGACCGATGCGATGTCAACAACGTGCAGAAGCAGACGGCAGCGGTCAACGTGGCGCAGGAAGGCGTGACCAAGCCCCGCACCGTCGGATGCGCCCTCGATAAGACCGGGAATGTCTGCGGCAACAAAGCCGCGTCCGCCTCCGGGAGTCTTGACAACGCCAAGGTTGGGCGAGAGAGTGGTGAAATGATAGTCCGCGATCTTGGGCTTTGCCGCGCTGATCTTCGAGAGGATCGAGGATTTGCCGACGCTCGGGTAGCCGATGAGTCCGACATCCGCAAGCATCTTCAGCTCAAGGATAACGTCGCGCTCGCCGCCTCGGGTGCCGCTCTTTGCAAACATCGGCACCTGACGGGTGGGCGTTGCGAAATGACGGTTGCCCCAGCCTCCGCGTCCGCCCTTGCAAAGGATGAAGTCCGCGCCGTCGTCCTGCGACATATCGTGGATGATCTTGTCGGTCTCGGGGTCTTTGAGGAGAGTTCCGGGGGGGACTATGATGATGCAGTCCTTACCCGTGGCGCCGTGGAATTTCTTTCCTCCGCCGTTTGCTCCGTCCTCAGCCTCAAACTTGCGCTTGAAGCGGTAGTCGAGCAGGGTGTTGACGTTGGTATCGACGCGGACGATGACGTTGCCTCCGTGTCCGCCGTCACCGCCGTCGGGACCGCCGTGGTTTACGTATTTTTCGTGTCGGAAGGATACGGCACCGTTACCGCCGTTACCCGCTCTGACGTGAATCGTTACTCTGTCTATAAGCATTTGCGTACCTCCGATAGGAGTGGATTATTTGTTTGATCAGTCGTTGTCGTCGCCTTTTTCCCTGATTATCAGCTTGATGGGAGTGCCCTTGAAGCCAAAGGTGTTGCGAAGACAATTTTCGATATATCTCTGATAAGAGAAGTGGAAGAGCTCTGCATTGTTGCAGAAAATGACGAATGTGGGCGGCTTGATGCCGATCTGGGTCATATAGTAGATCTTGAGTCGCTTGCCTTTATCGGACGGCGGCTGAACTCGGATCATAGCATCGCGCAGAACGTCGTTGAGCATACCCGTGGTGATACGGGTGACCGACTGATTGTACACGTAGTCGATGTGCTCGAAGAGGTTGGTGACTCTCTGTCCCGTCAGCGCCGAAACGTAGATGATGGGTGCATAGGGCATATAGCCGAGAGCAATGCGGATCTTGTTGGTATATTCATTGACGGTGGAATTGTCCTTGTCGGGAATGGAATCCCACTTGTTGACGACGATGATGGATGCTCTGCCCGCCTCGTGAGCAATGCCCGCGATTTTTTCGTCCTGCTCGGTGATACCTTCGGCGGCGTCGATCATAATAAGGCAAACGTCGGCGCGGTCAACTGCGGTGTGAGAGCGAAGGACCGAGTAATGCTCAACGGCGTCCTTGATCTTCGCCTGGCGGCGGATTCCCGCGGTGTCGATGAAGGTGTAGGTTCCGAACTGATTAGTGACAACGGTATCGACAGCGTCACGGGTCGTGCCGGGGATATTCGAAACGATGAGGCGCTTTTCGCCTACGATGCGGTTGATGAGCGAGGATTTGCCCGCGTTCGGCTTGCCGATGACGGCAACCTTGATGCCGGTCTCTTCCTCTTCTCCCTCATCGGTCTCGGGAAGAGCCTCGAGAACTGCATCAAGCATATCGCCCGTGCCGGTTCCGTGAACCGAGGAAACGGGAACGGGATCGCAGTCGAAACCGAGCTCGTAGAACTCATAGAATTCATAGGGCAGATTGCCGACGCGGTCGCACTTGTTGATGACGGGAATGATCGGCTTGCCGCTCTTTTTGAGCATTACTGCGATCTCGCGGTCATCGGCGGTGACACCCGTGCGGACGTCGCAGACAAAGCAGATGACATCGGCACTTTCAATGGCGATCTCCGCCTGCAGTCGCATCTGCGCGAGGATGATGTCATCGGTCTTGGGCTCGATTCCGCCCGTGTCGATGACGATAAGGGGCTTGCCGTTCCATTCGGTCTCGCCGTAAAGACGGTCACGGGTAACGCCCGGGGTGTCCTCGACGATAGCTCGGCGCTCGCCTATAAGCTTGTTGAAAAGTGTGCTTTTACCGACATTCGGTCTGCCCACTATTGCAATTACGGGTTTTGACATTTTTCTTATTCCTTAACTTAATTGATTCTTATTTTATAGGGCTTCTCTGCAGGCAGTCGTTGACCTCGGCAAGCGGGATGGAGAATTCGGCGAAGAATCCGTTTTCGCGGTCCGTGTCAAGGATGATGACCAGGCTGTCATGCGTGAAATAGGTCTCGGGGTAATCGTTGTACTGAGCGTAGTATTTATAAGCCTCCATCAGTTTTTCGAGCGAGATAGCGGAGAGAAGTGACGCCTCACCGCTTATCTGCTTGAATTTGCCCGATGTGAAGAGCTTCATAACGGCACCGAAATCCGCGTAGATCTTTTTGAGCGATATATCTCTGCCCGTGGAAAGATCGAGTATGATGCTGTAAGCAAATCTGAGATCGCTCGTGTCGTCGGCTTGATCTATCACGCCCTCGGAACGAGCACAGACAAGCCCGTTGCCCATATATGTCACCTCGGCGGAGGTGATCTCGTAGCTTACCGCGGTTTTGGATGAGATAAGCTCACTTGCGTTGGGGAGAAGATTCTCATATTGGATCACCGCGTGCTGCATGATCGTGGTGTTGAGCTTTTCCTGCTTTTCCGCGTCATCAAGACCCGTCAGCGCGGGGTAACGGATGACGGCGTAGTATTTCTGACCGCTGATCTCGCCGAGCTCGCGCTTGTCCTCGATGACGTCGTATTCGTATGTGACGATGGCGGGCGGCTCTTCGGTCGTTTCTTCCGCAGTATCTGCTTGAGTGGTCACAGGAGCGTCCGAAGTTGTTTCATCGGGGAGTGCTTCCGTGGTTTCGGGCGCGGGGATGGTGGTTTCATCCTCAAGTGCCGAGGTTACGTTCGGCTCTGTTTCGAGAAAGACGGGAGCATCGGTGCCCGTGCCGAGGGGCATAGTGCGGTATTCGCTGTCGCCGCTGACGGGATAGCAAGCGGCAAACGTGCCTGCAATGAGTGCAAGCGTTATAAGTAAAGACGAAAGTTTTATCTTCATTTTCAGATCTCATATCCGCAAAGCGCGGCAACAAAGAGTGCGCCGTCGCCCTCAAGAGGATTGACGGTAACGCCGAGCTCGCGCTCGAGGTCTTTTGGGGAAAGGTTATCAAGGAAGAGGTCGCCGTCGGCGCGCAGGGAGTTGCGGGGAATGTAAAGGATCTCGCCAAGCTCCTTGCCGCGGCATCCCGCGATCATATCGCCGCCCGTGAGAAGGCCCGCAACTGTGACGGTCTCGCCAAAGAAGTTGTTGTCAATGCGGATGACGTTGACGCGAAGCTTGCCGTGCTTTTCTTCGCAAAGGCGCGCGACTTCGCTGATGGTATCGTAAGCGGCGTGTCCCGTTACGACAGAAACAACGCGCTCACTTTCTCCACCCTCGGCGAATTCAAGCTCGCGCAGGGCATCGGTTTTGAAGGAAGTCAGCATACCAACGCCGTCCTCGAGTTGCGAGAATCCGCAGTAAAAATCTTCGTCGGGGAGCGGAAGTCCGCCGCGGACGTAGAATTCATCCGAGCAGAGAAATACGCGAGTGCCGTATTTTTGCATACAGTAATCTCCGTAAGCCGCAACCTGTTTTATCACCGCGCGGCATTCCTCGGGCGAGAAGAGCTCGAGCTTGGGCAGATCCTCGCGGTACTTCGTCAGTCCCGCGGGGACTATCGAAACGCTGTCAAGCGCGGGGAGATATTCCATAAGGTCGTGGAGCGTGCGGTCGAGGTGCTCTCCATCGTTGATGCCGCGGCAGAGAACTATCTGCGCGCAGATGGTGATGCCCGCGTCGGCAAAACGGCGGAGATACGAAAGCTTTTCGCCCGCAAAGCGGTTGGAAAGCATCTTGCAACGAAGCTCGGGGTCTGTGGTATGTACCGATACATTTATCGGCGAGATGTGCATCTCAATGATGCGCTCGACCTCGCGCTCGCTGATGTTGGTGAGCGTGACATAATTTCCGTGAAGGAAGGAAAGGCGCGAGTCATCGTCCTTGAAATAGCAGGATTCGCGCATCCCCGGGGGGTTCTGGTCGATGAAGCAGAAGATGCATTTGTTCTTGCAGGATTGCTTTTCGTCCATCAGCGCGGTTGCGAATTCAAGACCGATATCAAGGTCATTCTCCTCCTTGCGGAAGCGGAAATTCTTTGTTTTTCCGTCGCGGAGGACGGTCAGCTTGATCTTCTTTTCGCAAAGGTGGAAGCGGTAGTCGAGAATATCGTATATTTCGTGCGAGTTGATCGCCACAAGGCTGTCGCCCGCGCGCAAGCCGAGCTTGTCACAGATCGAGCCTGCTTCAACGGAAGCTATCGTTACCATATTCTCACCGTCCTTTCAAAAATGTTTATCATAATATTATATCATTAAATAAGGGATTTGTCAATTAATATATTTTGAAACGTATTCCTCAAGCGCAAGTCCCGTTTCAAAAATGAGTGCGGCGTGATACTGACCGACAAAGCGCAGGTGCACGGGCTCGAAGGAGTATCCCGTGATGTTGACCTTGTCCTCGGGGTAGCGGAAGATGAAGCCGAATTTGTGAGCGTTTTCCACGAGCCATTTGTATTCGTCGCTTTCGGCAAATTTAGCTCCGGAATATCCGGGCAGATAAAGATCGAGAGCAAGTCCCGTCTGGTGGTCGCCCGTGCCGGGATATGCGGAATAGGACATTGCAACGCGCTTGGCGTCGTCTGCGGAGAGCGAGGTCTTACCTTGCGATATGTATTTTGTTTCAAGATAGGATTTGCCGAGCACCTTGTATGCCTCGTCGCTGAACCATTTGCCCGTTTTTTCGTAATTTGTGCGGTAATAGTAGCGCTCGTTGTAGGTATAAATGTCGAATTGATTCTTCTGTTGCTCGTAGCTTCGGTAGGCAATGCCGACCTTCATATCTTTGAAGCCGAGGGTGTGCATTTCAAGAAAGAGAGCCTCGAGCGATCTCGATGCATCGCGGCAGAGAGAGGCACCGTTGTCATATCTCGGGTTGGGGACCGAGATCAGATCCTCGGGAATATAGGTCTCGTCAACGGGATTCGAGGGATTGATGAGGATCATATGCTTGTCGTAATCCTCGGGGCACATGTATTTGAGGTAGCTCGAAAGATCGGATGCGTATTCGTATTTCGGCGCATCTGCGGGGAGCGTGACGGGCTCCTCGGGGAGCGATTCGTTCGAGATGCCGCTGAGCACGGAATTCTGCTTGAGAACAAATCCGACCTCGGCGGTGGTTTCGCCTTCAAGAGTTCTTGAGAGTGTTATCTTAAGATATGGCTTGCCCGATTCGGCATCCGTGCCCTCGTCGATGATGAGCTCGATTCCCGAAACATAGTCGCTGATAAAGTCCGCAGGGATCCAGAGCTCACCGTCCGAGCAGATGATCTCGGCGTTTGCGGTGACCGAGTTGCCGTTTACGAGAACAAGGCGGGAGGGCGGCGTGAATTTTAGCTGTTCGCCCGATGCGGTCGAATAAATGAAGGTCGTGCTGTCGCCGCTTTGCGAGAATGAGCAGAATTTTGAAATTTCGGAGAAATTGATATAATAAATTCCACCGCGCACGATCTCATCATAATCGTATTTTTTATTCTTTCCTTCGGTGGTGAAGGATACGGTCTTGGGAGTTGCGGGGCGCTCGCCGTAATTCATCAGCGAAAGCAGAAATACCGTTGCCGAAAGCGTGCAGATTATCAGAAGCACGCAAAGGAAGAGCACAAAATATGCCCCTGCATTTTTCAGAGTCCCTTTGTAGGTCTCGCGGAGGGAGGAAAGCTTACCGATGACTTTTTCGTTTTTTTCTCTGCGCTCGATACGCTTTTTTGCGGCGAGCTTGTCCTTTTCTACTCGAGCTTCCTGCTCTCTTCTTTGCTTTTCCACCGCCGCCCTTTGCTTTTGTGCAGCAACTCGCTTTTTTTGAAGCTCGCGCTCGCGTTTTTTGTCGGGCTTGGACTCGGGCTTAGGTTGCGGCTTGGGCTGTGGCTTGGGTTGTGGTTGAACTTGAGGCTGCGGCTGAGGAGGGGGCGGTGTCGGTCGACGCTCTGCCTCTGCCTTTTTCATTTGTTCACGGCGGCGGTTGGCAAGTGCGATGAGCTCGGAATTGCCTATGTTCTTGTTTCCGTTATTCATTTTTGCCTTCCTTTCCGCAGTGTCTGCTGATTTGTTATTTGGTTTCTATCAAGAAGAAATAGGGCGATGTTGGGGAGTTGACGATCTTGATCTTGGTGACGCAGAGCTTGAAGCGCGAAAGACCCGAAAGGTATTCCTCGATCATCTTGCCCTCGGCATCTCCCTCGGGATGACCGGGATAAACGGCGACCGTCAGCACTCCGTCCGAGTCGAGAAGCGAGATGGCGGTCTCGATGGCGGGCATTGTGGTTTCTCTCATGGTGGTTATCGACTTGTCGCCGCCGGGGAGCCAACCGAGGTTGAACATTCCGCCCTTGATCTTGCAGTCGATGTATTTAGCGGCGTTGTGGTGCGAGTCGCAGATGAGGGTGTAATTTTCGGGGCATCCGACCTCGGCGAGCCGCTTCTTTGTCGATTCGACCGCCGCGGGCTGAATATCGAAGGCGTAGACCTTGCCGCTCATACCGACCGTGCGGGCGAGGAACTCGGTGTCATAGCCGTTGCCCATGGTGAAATCGGCGCAAATGTCGCCTTCTTTAACGTGTGTAAGTATAAACTGCTTGTGCAGGGAGAGCAGATCTATCATTTTGATTGTTACCTTTCAAAAATCGCTTTATTCTTATTTTTTCTTTGGAGGGCGGTGAATGTCCGAATTGAGGAACGCCATCGCGCGCTCGACGGAGTCCTTGGAGTTGTACCAGGGCTCGTCGCCGTAGCGATAGTCGAATTTCTTGCAGAACCAGGAAACGTCCTCGCGGAGCTGATCGAAGTAGGGAAGCACGACGTCATTTGCCGCCTTCGCGAAGGCATAGTAATCCTTCTTGTTAAGCTTTGCTTTTGCCACTCCGAGCATCATTTCCCAATGGGGCAGACAGAAAAGAGGCTGCGCGGCGAACTTTTCGCGGAATTCGGGATCGGAGCTCCAGATGTAAACGAGATTTTCAAGCAGGTGTCCGAAATATTCGTCGATGCGGCGGCAGACGTAGCAATCCTCCTCAAGCTCCGCGATGCGAGCGCGTGCGCGGGTTCCGGGAACCATCAGCGGCAGGTCGCCGACCTCCTTGCGAAGCTGGTCAAGGTGGCTTTCAAGCGTCAGCGCCATAGGCAGACGTGCGCGGTATTCAAACATCATCTTCATGTGCGTGTCGCAAAAGCCGAGCTTGTTCGTCTTTTGTCTGATGTCGGGCTCCATCATCGAGGCGCCGAGGATGAGCTCGAGCTCGTTTTCCTCAAGCATACGGTAGAGCGAGCAAACGGGACATCCGCAGGAGGCATCCTCGCGCGAACGGTCAAAATGCTCGTTAATATGTATTGTATATATCTGGTGCATCGTAACCTCACTATTGACTATTTTATAATTTTAGTGTATAATTATAGATAATAATATTATAGCAGAAATTTTCTCATATTGCAAGCATATTGAGAAAAAAGGAGAGGAATTTACAAATATGACGAAAATCGATAGATTTCTTCGCGAGTTTGGTGTAACGGAGCAGTCGATTCCTTATGCCAAGCTGCACGGGGTTGAATATTTCAGCACCGCCGCTGTTTTTGACTGCGGTCAGGCGTTCAGATTCCTGCCCATCGAAAACTCGGCGCACGAGTGCGAATACGGCGGGGTCGCCTTCGGAAAATACATAAGCGTCGCGCAGGACGGCGACACTCTGACGCTCTACGGCGCGACTGAAGAAGATCTCGAAAAGATATGGATCTCCTATCTTGGGCTTGATTTTGATATAAACACCGCGCGAGAGGATATTCTTTCGCGCTCGGACAATTCCGCACTCCGCGAGGCGGTAGAGTACGGTAAAGGCATACGAATCCTCCGTCAGGAAAAGTGGGAAACACTTTGCTCTTTTATCATTTCGCAAAACAACAACATCCCGCGCATCCGCGGTCTTATCGGAACGATCTCAAAGGCTCTCGGCGAGAGGATAGAAAGCCCCGCAGGTGAGGTCTATTCCTTCCCAACGGCAGAAGCCGTTGCCGCCGCGGGAGTGGACGTTCTGCGCGAAATGAGATTCGGATTCCGCGCGCCCTACATATTCGATGCCGCAACAAAGGTGGCAACGGGCGAGATCGACCTTGAAGCCGTTGCTTCGGCAAAAACGACCGCCGAAGCCGCGGAAATGCTGATGAAGATCAAAGGCGTCGGCCCAAAAGTTGCCGCCTGCACGCTCCTTTTCGGCTTCGACCGCACCGATGCTTTCCCCGTTGACGTCTGGGTCAAGCGCGTTATCGAAAAATATTTCCCCGCACCCTTCGACGCCGCCTCCCTTGGTGCCTACGCCGGACTCGCACAGCAGTATCTTTTCTATTACGAGAGGTATCTCGGAGGGCAGAAATAAACGAAATGACCGACAGCGCGCTGTCGGTCATTTCGTTTTTGATAAATAATCATATATGCTTCTGATTTTCTCAAGGCTGATGTTTTCGGTTTTTCCTTGATATAAAAAGGCGTGAAAATTGCCATTGTTGATGCCGAAGGTTTTACAGATGCGGTAGTCTGTGATGCTTTTGCCTTCTTTGAGTTGGAGTATTCTTTCACGGTAAAGAGTTTTTATCTGTTTTTCGGTATCGCTTTTTTCTTTAACCGAGAGATAACTTCGGTAAAGCTTTTTATAATTGTCGGGCAATTTGCTGAAAAATTCTTCGGAATCATCGAATTGATTTGAAAAATAGCTTTCGTATTCTTTTGAAAGAGAGGTGTTGTAAAATAGTTTTTCTACGGTAGCCTTAGGTCGTTTTAGCGAAGCATAAACAACCAAAGGCTCTTTTAGTCTTGGCATTGTTGTATCGGCTTCGCGTGCCATTTTTGCAATATCAATTCGTTCAAAGCCGGAAAGCTCACGGATATATCTGTCAAGAAATCCGCCCAAAGAAAGCTCTCGCATAATTATTCCTTTCTGTATTGCTTGCAATACTCGTTATATGAAAATTCAAACTCGCTTCTGATGCGATCATTGAGAAGGTCGGGCATTATTGCCTCGGCAAGGGCATCAAGCTTTGCAAAATCAAGATCGCGGATGATCTCATCCGATCTGATATCAAACATATCGGTGCTCCTGCCTGCAAGCAATTTTGAAATAACAAGGTCTTCCAAAGAGAGGGTGTAGTAATCTATCTTTTTTGTCGGAAGATCAAGCTTCTTTATGCGTTCCGCATAATCCTCCGGGAAACAGTCGAGATGAGCTCTGACTTGCATATTAATATCGTATTTTTCGATGAGTCCGACAAGCTTATGATGGCAATCGATCGAATCAATATCGTGGGTGGCACGGTTTACATATCCAAGAAGCAACTATGCGCTGCCGCCAACTATGATGCAATAAAATCTTTCCTCATCATCGAAGAGAAGAGAAGCCTCTTCGTCAAGCATTAATAATCGGTTGTATAAATCATTTGTTTTCATTTTTAATTCACCAATATTATTGTTCAATCTAAAATATATTATACACCGCAAAGTGATTTTTGTCAATAGGTTGACGGAAAATCTTGCAAACATATTGCAATTCCCCTAAAAAAATAGTATAATAATAAAAAATCCATGAGGTGACAGACATGAACGAACTTCTTGAAAGACTTGATAACATAGCCAAGGAAAACGGCATCAATACATATCGCATTACTGTTTCAACCGCCGAGGGCGACGAAACCTTGAAAAGACTCCCCGGCAACCCCTGCCAGAACTGCTACTCGGTTGCAAAATTCTTCTGCGTTACCGCCATCGGAATGCTCTTTGACGAGAGCAAGCTGACTCCGTCGACAACTATCGCCGAAATCTTTGCCGATGAACTGAAGGAATACGGCATTCCCGCAGAAAAGTGGGCAAATGTGACGCTCGACAACGTAATGCGTCACGAGATCGGTTACGGTAAGGGCTTTCTCGATATCGACACCGAGAATATTACAAAATACCCCACCGACGATTTCCTCTTCCTCTGCCTCGACCGCGAGCTCGTTTACGCTCCCGGTGAGATGAGAGTATATTCCGATGCGGCTTACTATCTCATCTCGCGCGTTGTAACGAAGATCTCCGGCGAGAGACTTGACGACTTCCTTATGGACCGTCTTTTCTCGAAGATCGATTGCCGCGAGGTCGCTTGGTCGAAGTGCCCGCGCAAATACCCCGTTGGCGCAACAGGACTTTATATCCGCAGTGACGATATGGTCAAGCTCGGCAGAATTTATCTCGACGGCGGCGTCTGGAAGGGCGAGAGGATCGTCTCCGAGGAGTGGATCAAGATCGTTCTCGACCGCGGCTATGAGCTCCGCAAATTTGGCAAGGGATTTTCAAAGGGTGGCATGAGAGGTCAGCGCCTCTATGTAAACTTCGATGAAAATATTGCCGTTGCTTGGCACTCCTTCGATCCCGAGGGCAAGAACAAGTTGCTTTCCGAGATACTTTAATGGCACTCAATACAGTAAAAAAGGGCAGTCTCGAATACCTGGCTGCCCTTGATTTGAATGTACCGCACGCGTTCACGACACGCTTCGGCGGCGTGAGTGAGGGAGCGTTTGCCTCGCTCAATCTCGCAATGCACCGCGGCGACGCGCCCGAAAATGTGGAAAAGAATTACGAAATCATTGCCGATGCGTTGGATTTTGACGTAAATAACCTTGTCCTGACCCGTCAGACACACTCCGACATCGTGCGCGTAGTCACGAAATCGGATGCCCGCGGACTCGATCATCACGATTATCCCGAGTGCGACGCGCTGATAACGAATGACGTAGGAATTGCACTTATTGTGTTCACAGCAGACTGCACGCCGATACTTTTATGGGACAGCATAACAGGTGCTGTCGGAGCTGTTCACGCGGGATGGCGAGGCACCGCCGCAGATATTGCGGGTAAGGCGGTCCGCAAGATGGTTTCGGAATTCGGTTGCGACCCTCGCAACATCCGCGCCGCGATCGGACCGAATATCGGCGCTTGCTGCTTTGAAACCGACAGCGACGTCCCCGAAGCTATGATCAAAACTTTCGGCAACGACACTGCTGCCTTTATCACCAAATCTGGCGAAAAGTATCACGTCGATCTCAAAGCCGTCAACGCCCTCGCCCTCCGCAGCGCAGGAGTTGAATCGATTGAGTTCGCCGACGATTGTACTATGTGTACGCCGCAAAGGTTCTGGTCACATAGAGTGACAGGAACACATAGAGGCTCGCAAGGAGCGATTATAGTTTGTAAATAAAACCGACAGCGATCGCTGTCGGTTTTGTTGTTATATCTCAATCTCAAACCCATCATAAGCCATAATAACGCCGAATTCTCCGAGAATCCTTGCGGTTTCTTCTGCGGGGACGCCGTGGATATGCGGGCCCATGTGGCTTGCGATCAGTTTTCCGTTCTCGCCAATGACGCCGTTTTCCTTGAAGGCTTCAACGAGCAGGCGGAGCATGGGGATGGTGTTGTGCGTGCCTATGCGGAAGTTGCCGGGCTGTTCGCCGCAGGTGGTGTCGAAAACGGCGCAGTCGATTGGAAGGGCTTTTTTGTAAAGATAACCCCATTCCTTGCCCGTCAGCCAACCGCCGTCAAGACCGTAAAAGAGCTTTTGTCCGTTCTTTTCAAAAACGTAATGAAGCGTCTGCTCCTCTTTTCCAGCGATGTGGTTCGAGGGGAGCGCGGTGACGGTCATTCCCGCCGCTTCAAATGTGTCCATAGCTTCAAATGTCACGATATTTACAAGCGCCATCTCCTCCTCGGTCAGCCCGAGATATTGAAGCGCGCCCTTGTTGCAATAGAAGTTGAGCTTTCGGTTGCCCGCCTTTGCGTAACGAAGGAAGGTATCCTTGCAAAAATGGTCGTCGTGGCTGTGGGTCAGAAAAATATCGGTCACGTCCGCGGGAGATATTCCGTGCTTTTCAAGAAAATCGAATGTATGTATCGGCACGTCGAGCTGAACTACTCCGTCCATAAGCATTGCCGAGCATCGGCGCGCGCCTTCGGGGATCTGATCTTCGGGTGTCCTTTTGCATTTTGCCGAGCCTGTTCCGAGAAATAAAAGCTTCATTTAGTTGTCTCCTTTGATTATTTTTATAAATATTATCACAAAATGGGAAAAAAGTCAAGTAAAAAACATATTGACATTGTTAAAAATATATTGTATAATATATTCATAAAATATTCATTGGAGGTATACCATGAACAGATCAGAACTTAAAAACCGCGCAAAGCAGGCACTTACCGGCAACTGGGGGACTGCGATCATCGTTATGATCATTTTTATGGCGCTGAACGCACTTATCAGCTCCACAGGCATCGGATCATTGGTTACGGGTCTTCTTAACGTAGGTTATTTTTCCTGCTTCCTCAGCATTATGAGACACAGATCCGCAAGCATTGAGGGATGCGTTTCCGCTATCACGGATAACATCGGAACAAAATTCGTCTCGACCCTTCTTGTGATGCTTTACACCTTCCTTTGGTCGCTCCTTTTCATCATTCCGGGCATTGTAAAGTCGTATTCTTATGCGATGACTCCCTACATACTCCTCGACCGCCCCGAGCTCAGCGCAACCGACGCCATCAAGGAGAGCGAAAAGATGATGAACGGCCACAAGATGGATCTCTTCATCCTCGAGCTTTCCTTCATCGGTTGGATATTCCTTTCCGTACTCACCTGCGGTGCTCTTATCCTTTACGTTGAGCCCTATATGATGGCAACAAAATCCGCCTTCTACCTCGAGCTCAAGGGTCCCGATCCCGAGCCCGAAGCAGAGGCAGAGGAGCAGCAGATCTATACGCCGGAAGCGTAAAGATAGTGAAAAGTGAAGAGTGAAAAGTGAAAAGTTGAGGAAAATTTTCTCGCTTTGCTCGAAAATCAGCTATTATGATAATTTAATATTGGTGTTGACGATCCTTTGTCAAATGGGATAATTTAATGCCTAAACAGAAAGATCTCGGATATTAAGAAGCAAACGCTTCGAAATACCCGAGATCTTTTAATTTACTCGTTTTGGTTTTGTACCACACGAAATATTATCAACACCGCACAAAAATATCAATGTGAAATTTTCGCCTCGGCGAAAATTTACCATAACTTTTCACTTTTCACTCTTCACTTTTCACTTTTTTCGTACGTGCGGTGCTTATTATTATAATTCTTCGGCAAGTTCGAGAATCAGTTTCTCGGTTTTCTCCCACCCCAGACACGGGTCGGTGATGGACTGACCGCAGACGTAGCTTGCCTCGTCGGTGACCTTCTGCGCGCCGTCGATGAGGTAGCTTTCGATCATAAGTCCCTTGACGAGTTTCTTGATGTCGTCGCTCTTGCGGCAGGAGTGGATGATGTCCTTGGCGATTCTGGGCTGCTCTGCCCACTTTTTGCCCGAGTTTGCGTGGTTGGTGTCAACGATAACTGCGGGGTTGGCGAGATTGGTCTTTGCGTAAGCCTCGCAAAGGTCGCGCAGATCCTCGTAGTGGTAGTTGGGGTAGGACTTGCCTGCGCCGTCAACGTATCCGCGAAGGATGGCGTGCGCGAGGGGGTTGCCGTGGCTCTGAACTTCCCAACCGCGGTAGATGAAGGTGTGGCTGTGCTGTGCGGCGGTGATCGAGTTCATCATGATCGAAATGTCGCCCGAAGTGGGGTTCTTCATACCGACGGGAACGTCGATTCCGCTTGCGGTGAGTCGGTGCTGCTGATTTTCTACCGAGCGCGCACCTACCGCAACGTAGGAAAGCAGATCGGAAAGGTAACGGTAATTCTCGGGATAGAGCATCTCGTCTGCCGTGAACATTCCCGTCTCCTCGATAACTCTCGTATGAAGACGTCTGATGGCTATGATACCCTCAAGCATATCAGATTCCTTGCTGGGATCGGGCTGATGAAGCATTCCTTTGTATCCGTCGCCGGTGGTCCTTGGCTTGTTTGTATAAATCCTGGGAATTATATAAATCTTGTCCGCAACCTTCTCCTGAACGGTTCTGAGGCGTGAGATATAATCAATAACGCTGTCATCCTTGTCGGCAGAGCAGGGGCCGATTATAAGAATAAATCTGTTATCTCTGCCCTCAAAAATTGCCTTGATCTCCTCGTCAC
>JAZSOQ010000045.1:0-7995 GCA_045537015.1 Eubacteriales bacterium | reverse complement strand
CAGAACGACATGGCTACGATCCGACTTCAACGGCGGGAGATCTGAATGACGATGGCATCCCAATCGGTCTCGGAAAGAGCCGCGCGGAGTCCGAGGTCGTTCTTTTCGTCAACGAGATTGTTGATAACGAAGGTCGAACTGCGCACGTACTGCGAAACCACGGTTCTGCCGTCGGCTTCCTTCACAAGCTTGGAAAAAACACTCGCGCAGGAGTAATCGTCCATGAGATTCGAGCCGACGATCAGGAGATTGAAGGGCTTGTCGGCGGCGTCTTCGGTGAGATCGGGCACAAGTCCGCCAAGAACGGTGTCATTTGCGATGCCCTCAAGCAGACCCGAAGCGGGCGCAGCCGAGATCGCGTATACTATCTTTTCCACATTCTCACCGAAAACGGTCGCGTAAATGACCGCGGCAGCAAGATATGAGCCGATCGGCGAGGGATGGCGCTCGTCGGTGTGATAGAGGTTGTATTCGTACTTCGCAATGCAGTTTTCAAAGGCGTAGCCCGCGGGCGCGACTTTTACGCCGCCCAGAGCCGCGGCGAACTCAAGGTTGACCTCGTGCATAAAGGCGGTATGCGGCTTTCTGGTCATCAGGTGGGATGCGACCTCTGTCATCGAGGTCGGGTTATTCGCCTTGAATTCAACGACGGTGCCGTCATTGTTGCCCCAAACGGAGTAGAGAAGCACGTCGCCGCCCGCAGCCTTCGCGAGCTCCTGGATCTTCTTCGCGGAAGCAAGCTCAGCCTCTTTTACCGTGTTTTCATAGGGCGAAATGCGACGCGAGGGCTCGATGATGACGTAGTCCCAGCTGTTATTTTTGAGAAGTGGGATCGCCTGCTTGCCGACCTCGGTGCGCTCGTCGGCGAAATCCGAGATGGTCGCGCTACCCTTGGTCACGGATTTGACGCTGACCTTTTTGCCGTTCGCGGTCGCGATCTTCGCGAAAAGGTCGGGCATATCGTTGTAGTAAATCAGGCTGTTGCCGAGGAAAAGAATATTGAGCATTTTGTCCTCCTGGATCTGTTCGGTAGTTTCGGGTGCGGGATCGGTCGCAGCTTCGGTTTCGGGAGCCTCGGTGGTGTCATCCGCGAGAGTCGTGACCTCCCCGCCGCCGCCCGAGCAAGCAACCGCCGTAAACGTGAGCAGTATTGCAAGAATTAAGGAAATGAACTTTTTCATAAGAAATACCGTCCTTTCTCAGTTTAACTTTATTATATCATAAATCAGAAGGATTTTCAATATATATTTACGTTTCCCGCAAGGGAAACATATCGCGCCGAGGGTATATCTCATTTGCGAAGCAAATATATCGCATCCGCGTAAGCGGATATATCGCGCACCCTAAGGTGCATATTATACGACTTGACACGAGAGTTCCGAGTATCCGAACGGGGTGGCATAGAAAAAGCACCGAAGCTTTGATTCGGTGCACAGACTGCTGACAAACTTGTATATGGAAAAACAATATGTCAAATTGCACAATAATAGTCAAGCATCTGTGTTCGCAATCTCTAATAGGGGTGCAGGGGGCGAAGCCCCCTGCAAGAAAAAACGATGTCATCCTGAGGGCACGTCCGCAGACGTGTGGTGCCCGAAGGATCTCGTGCTGACCGAGTTGTTCCTCGGGCAGCGCGGTGCCATAACGATGAAGTCTGCAGTAAATTACCGTATAATTTTGACAAAGCGTTTTGTTCGCACTTTCTAAAGTCAACATAAACGAAATCACTGTATAATTTTGAAACTGCACAGTGTTTTTCCATTTTCATATATATTTAGTTTTTTGGTGCAGTGCAGACCACTTCGCCAGCACCGCGACGCGCAAAGAACAATTTGCGCGTCACGAGATCCTTCGGCGGCAGGCGGTCTGCGGACGCCGCCTCAGGATGACATCGTTTTTTCTTGCAGGGGCTGCCGCCCCTGCACCCCGCATTGCGAGTGCGAACATAGCCTTCTTCTCATTATGTGTGCATATTGATATATGTTAATTTTTAATATACGTTTGTAAGCAGTCTGACCGAAGCTTTGCTTCGGTGCACGCCCGAACTAAACGAGTTCGTAATTTTTCGTCCGGGACTCTGAACCCCCAGTTCGCGCATAATTTGGTACGATAATTATATTTAGCAATAGCGCGAACAGTGATGTGGTTTCGCAAGCGAAACCACATCGGGGTTCCGAGTTATCAAACGGGGTGGCATAGAAAAAGCACCGAAGCTTTGCTTCGGTGCTTTTTCTATGGCGCGCCGTGAGGGACTCGAACCCCCGGCCTTTTGGTTCGTAGCCAAACACTCTATCCGGCTGAGCTAACGGCGCATTTCGTTATATCTCGTATAACGCCTAAATATAATACCACAAATTTGATCGTTTGTCAAGCCTTTTTTGAAAAAATGTTTGGATTTTCAAAAAAATTAATATCTTATCTCAATTTTGATGTGTTTTTATTGAAAAAAGTACTCAAATATGATATAATGAATATAAAAAGAATAGATAAGGAAATATGCTATGGAAAATATTATTTATATTTTATTATTTCTTGTTGCATGTGTAATTGCTTTATGCATCATTGTACCGCCGTATTTGAAAAACAAAAAATCCACAAACGGCATACGTAATACGGATACTTTGTCGCGATCATATTCATTCAAGGTCAATTATTCGAAAGAAGAATTTCTTCGAAAATTAGAATCGAATACAAAATTCGAGGATATGACCTCCGACTTTGACCGCAGTAAAATGATAATTGCCTTTTCCGACGGTGTTTCAATACTCTACTCTGTAAATGTCAAAGATCTTAAGGATCACTGCCTTGTTCGCCTTGAACAACAAACCTTAATTCACGGAAGAAGCTACATCCCTATGCATATAAACAATTATATGATAAATCAGATCGGAGCCGAGCCGGTTCCCTATGACGAAAAATAATACTGCCGCAGTCGGCGCAATTACGCGTACTTAACTCGCGCCCCGCGCGACAGCACAAACAAAACCTCAGCCGCATCCGTTCCGGATGCGGCTGAAACTCTATTTAATACTGTCTTCCTCTTCTCATACCAACCGACTCAAAGAATACGGCGGCGAGGACGAATATGATCGAAAGGATTCCAAGAACCGAGCTTCGGCTGGGGGTCAAGCTCGATCCGTGGACCACGCAAAGCACCGAGGCACCAACGCAGAAAAGCATCAGCACGCGGCGGGTGTTGAGGATGCCCGTCACGGTCAGGATGTAAACGAGGGTGAAAACCGCGTAGATCGCCACGACCGCAACGGTCTGCCAAAGCTCGAGACCGACGGCACGGAAAATTATATAAAGCGAACCGCCCACGATGGGGAAGACCGTGGGGATGAGGCTCTTTTTCCTTGAAAGAAGCATCGCGCCGAAAATGACGCAGCAAACAGCGGGAACGAGAAGTTCGATTATAAGGTCAAAAAGCAAAAATTCGCCGCTGTAAGAGAGAATGAACCCAACCGTCCTTATAGCCGCCGCGGCAAAAAAGAGGAGCGCCGCGAGTATGGCAAAGGGCGAATCGGGAGAGAGTGTACGTCTGTTATATGACATTTTTGTCTCCCGTATGACGAAATTTATAGGAAAGACGAAAAACCCCACATTTGGGGATATCGCGTCGAATTATCTACTATATATTGTACTATGTAGTTTGCCGTTTGTCAAGTGTTTTATGCAAATTTGTTTGATGAATTTCTAATATTTTTTATTCAAGGCTCTGATCAGAATAATATATTGACAAATGGTAAAATATATGGTATAATACAAACAGAGAAAGATTTCTATGATATGATACCAGCAGATGCGGAGGATGATCGGCGGAAATCAAGTCAAATTATTTACATATAATAATGGGAGAAATCAAGAATGAAAAAAATATTAGTAGTTTTGATAGTTCTGACAGTCCTGTCAGCACTATTGCTTCCATGTAATGCTACCGAATATCTAACCGAAGAAGAAGCGGGGGCTTTGATAAATAAAGCTGTAGATTTGTTCGATTATATTCATCTGGATGCACCCAAAGGAACAGTCGATATGGAAACTTCCATACAGTTGGCTAATAGTATATATTATTATCAAACGGGTGAAGTAATAACAAAAAAAGACACGTATTATTTGGTTGTTGATGACTCGAATCTACCCGGAGGATCATTCGAAGCTTTATCTGAATATGCAAGAAGTGTATATACTGAAGATATTGCTGACAGCATGTATAATACAAGTTGTTATTCTTTTTATGAATCAGAACAGCCTACGTTTTACAAATCAGAATCAGGGCAGATATATATGTTGAAAGGTATTGAAAGAGATTGGTGCCAAGTAAAACCTTATCGCTATGGTTACAAATATCATTATACTCAAGTCACAACGGATGTGATCGATATAATTTACGTTGATAATGAAAAAGCAACGGTAAGATATCTTACGTCAATAGGTCCTGAAGGGCCGCGCCGTTTGGTGTGGGTTGAGTGTAACCTTGTGAATACAGAAAATGGATGGCGTATTGCAGATTCTCCTTTTACGCAAATGCTGCGTTACGAGCGGCACGCTTGGAATTTATGGGAGCCTACTGTTACTCCATACGACTCCCCCTCCACCGCTGACCCCGCGGCAAACCTCGTATTTATCCTCCCGACGGTTACCGTTGCGGCTCTTGCTTCGGCGTTTTGTCTTATGCGCCGCCGCAGAGAAAACGTACTGTAAACTTAAAAATCACCCCGCCGACCTCGGCGGGGTGAACTTTGTTTATCAGTCCTTTTTCTTTCCGTTCTTGTTCGATCTGACGCTGATAACGACGGCAACGACGAGGATGCCGATGGCGACGATCATAAAGATCGCGCTGCCCGAAATGCCGCGCGATGCGCGCTGCGGGGTGGGGAAGACGTTCTCGATGTAGTCAACGCAGATGACGGTGCGGATGCCCGTCGCTTCTGTGAAGGACTCGAGCGCGGCGTTGACCGTCGCTGCGGTGAGCTGCGGTTCGCCCGAGCCCGTCAGGTCAACGAGCTTCGATTCGCTCAGCTGCGCTGTCTTTGTCGGCTCGGTGTTGAAGGACGAGGAAAGTCCCTCCGAAACGATCACCTTTTCCATCTCTCCCATCAGCGACGCGAGGTTGGCATCGAGCGAGTAGGCGTAGTAATTCGCCACGTGCGAGCTCACAAGCTGACCGAGCGTGGTGTAATTGTTGCCGAAATGCTCGGAAATGTCGTAGGCAATGTTGTCGCCGACCCACGCGATGAAGTAAATGTCCTCGCATTCCTCTTCGACGAGGAAGTAGAGCAGAATGTTGTCCTCGTAGGTCGCGTCGTGGTCAAAAAACTGCGAATATTTTGCATCGGCGGCGCGCTGGAAGGCGGCTTCGTCGTAATTCTGACCGAAATCGTCGGGAGAAACCTCCACATTGTTCACGGGCAGGAGCATATAAATCAACGCAAAGGCAAAGAATATAACGAGGATCACGGGCGCCATCATCGCACCAAGGCATCCGCCACCTACGCGGTAATAACGTCGCGGACCGAAGCCCCAACCGAAATAGGGGCGGTGATGATGATGGTGATGACGCGGTGGACCGCCGAAACCTCCGGGACGCGGGCCTCCAAAACCACCGCCGGGGCGCGAACCGCCTCCAAAGCCGCCGCCACCAAATCCTCCGCCGCGGGAGCCGCCGCTAAAGCCGCCACCTCCGCCTCTTGAACCTCCACCGGGACCGGGCATATCTTTTACCTCACTTTCAATAGCATTTAATAATATAATTATACCACCGCGCGTGGTCGTTGTCAATATTTTTCACCGCCCGCACCCCGAGAATGCATCAAAATTGCAAAAATCCCTTGACAAACCCTGCCGCGTATGATATAATATAGTGCTGATAAATTAAAAATAACAGTTTTTTACTGAAATTCAACGAGATGTGGCTCAGTTTGGTAGAGCGCTACGTTCGGGACGTAGAAGTCGCAGGTTCGAATCCTGTCATCTCGACCAAAAGAGGGGATAGCCTTTAGGCTATCCCCTCACAGACTGTAGACAAAAGAGATGTCGTATTGACTAGACACCTGCTTTATGGTATAATAAAACCATAAGGCAGGTGTTTTATGATGTATAGAAAAAAGGACAGAAGTAAGCAGACGCAGATGCAAATGCTGTGCATAGAAGATTTGGTACCCGAGAATCATATGCTCCGAGAAATAGAAGAAGCAATAGATTGGAGCTTCATCTATGACGAAGTAAAAGGACTGTATAAAGAAGCAGAATGGGGAAATCCCGGAATAGATCCGGTAGTGCTGTTTAAGATCGTATTTATTCAGTATCTGTATGGAATAAGAAGTATGCGTCAAACGATCAAAGATATAGAAGTAAACGTAGCATACAGGTGGTTCATAGGATATGATCTGACAGAATCGATCCCTCATTTTTCTACGTTCGGAAAGAACTATAAGCGCCGTTTTGAAGGCACAGATATATTTGAAAGAATCTTTCGACATATCCTTGAAGAAGCCGTAAAATGCGGATTTGTAGATGCAAGCGCGATATATATTGACGGAACACATATCCGAGCAAATGCAAATAAGAAAAAGTACGTAAAAGAGATCGTAGAAGCAGAAGCGAAGAGATACCAAAAAGAACTTGATGAAGAAATAGCTCATGATCGTAAAGAACACGGTAAAAAGCCATTGAAAGACAAAAAAGACGACGATGATGATGAAAATAATGGCGGAGGAACCGGATGTTCTGTTGAAACCAAAGAAATAACCAAAAGTACAACCGACCCTGAATGTGGAGTATTTCATAAAGGAGAGCACGAAAGACAGTTTGCATACATAGCGGGAACCGCATGTGACAAAAGAAATTTCATTCTCGGATTTGCAGTAGCACCGGGAAACGTACACGACAGTATAATGTTTGATGCTGTATATGACAACACCGTAGCATATTTCCCCGAAGTAAAAGCCGTAGTAGCAGATTCAGCATACAGAACACCTTGGATAGCAAAACGTATTATTGATGACGGAAGAACCCCATCACTGCCATACAAAAGTCCTATGACTCCCGATGGTTATTTCAGAAAATACGAATATGCATATGATGAATATTACGATTGCATCCTATGTCCAAACGATCAAGTTTTAAGATATAGTACAACAAACCGCGACGGATACAGAGAGTACAAGAGCGATCCTAAGGTCTGTGTAACATGTCCTTACAGAGAACGATGTACAAGGTCCAAAGAGTGTCAAAAGACGGTCACACGTCACGTATGGGAGCCTTACATTGAAAAAGTTGAGGATTACAGACATACACAGTGGGTAAAAGATTTATATGACGAACGCAAGCAAAAGATAGAGAGAGTATTTGCCGATGCAAAAGTAAAGCACGGCTTGCGTTACACGCAGTTGCGTGGTCTTGCAAAAGTTACTATGCAGGTCACGCTTACTTTTGCGTGCATGAATCTCAAAAAGTTAGCTAAATGGAAGAGGATTTCCTCTTCTCATAACTACTTTTTCAATTTGTCGTTCCTCTTTTCTCATTTTTCTTCTTGGCTTACAAAAAAATTCACACCGCTCCTCTCGGCGCGGTGTGATTCCTTTTAGTCTACAGTCTGAGGGGATAGCCTTTAGGCTATCCCCTCTTTTGCTCAAGATTCCATTGGATTCGAACCTCCCCCTGTTGCTTGCAACAGCAAAAATTTGCGCGCTACCGCCGCATATCACTTTCGCTCCCAATTATGCGCGCAAATAGAGGTTCAGAATCCTGTCATCTCGACTTGCGGAATCCATCCGGCAAGCATCTTGAAGCTCTTCCCGCCCATTTATGTCCGTGGAAGATATCCGATAATTCTGCATATGCCCATCCCCGGGGGCTGAGTCATTAACTTAGCTCGAAAAAAAGAAAAAGCGGATGCATTTTACCGAAAAGGTATTGAGCATCCGCTTGCTTTGTTGTATAATTAAATCGCCAAAGATAACCAACAAGAAAGCGAGATAATTATACACCAAT
>JAZSOQ010000076.1:0-15511 GCA_045537015.1 Eubacteriales bacterium | reverse complement strand
ATTCCTCGGGCTCTGTGTCAAGAAGCATCGGCAAGACCGCAAGCATACTTGCCGCAAGGAGCACAAGTGCCGCGGCTATCGCAATAAGCTTCGGGAAGTGGCTTTTCTTCACAACTTTCCTCTCCGCGCGCTCGATAAGGGTGGGATCGATCTTTCCCATTGCATCAAAAAATTCATTTGTCTTCATAGCGTGTAACCTCCTTTTTGAAGTGCATTTTTCAGACTTTTTCTGGTTCTCGAGAGGATAACGAGGACGTGCGGCTCATTTATGCCGAATCTGCGCGCGATGGATGCGGTCGAATCGCAGTAGAAGTAGCGGCGGACAAAGATGTCGCACTCGCGCTCGGGCAGGGAATGCAGAAATCCGTTCAAAAACTTGATAAATTCGCGCTTTTCGTATTCTTCGGATATGCTTTTAGTCTCGGCAAGGAATTCCTCGGCTTCTTCAAGACAGAGCGCAACCTCGCAGCCGCCGCGCTTTTCCGCCTTCATTTTTCTGTATCTGTCAAGCGAAAGATTCCGCGCGAGCGTTCCGAGATATGATTTCAGCGACTTCGGCTCCTCGGGCGGGATCGAATTCCACGCGGACAGCAGCGTGTCGTTGAGCACTTCCTCGGCATCCTCGTCGCTCGAAAGGATGTTTTTCGAGATCGATTCACAATACCTGCCGTACTTTTTCTGACTTTCGCTCAAAGCCTTTTCATCGCGAGCAAAAAAAAGTTCGATGATATTTCGGTCGTCCATGTCATTCTCCTTTCTCTTCATGATGGCGCCTCACCCTATAAGACGTAATTTTTGTGGGATTCTAACAATAATTTAGAAATTTTATTAGCATTTCGCAAAAGATCTCTTGATAATCTGCAGTACAGACTCCGCTCTCCTCATTCACCGCTCCTCGCGGTCCCCTTTCCCCGCTGGGGAACGCTGGATGGTTATGCAACAATCCTCAAATATTCAGCGAAGATGACATAGCAATATAATTTTGCATATCAAATTGGAATATTTTATTGAAATAATTTTGCCAAAACTCCATTACGAGCACAGAATTATATAAATAAAATATTCCGAACTACCCAAACATAATTATAGCAGTAAACGATGTTCGCTGAATGTCGAAGGAGTTCGAGTGCACCTTTAAGCGTTCCCCAGCGGGGAAAGGGGACCGCGAGGAGCGGTGAATGAGGAGAGCGGAGTCTGTACTGCATAATCGACAAGCGTATTTATTTTACTTAGATTTAGATTCTATAAGCCTTACACCAAGTGCGCTATGTTCGCATTCGCTTTTTATTTTAAATTGAAAATTTCCGAGCGAAGCGAGGAAATTCACCTCACTTCTTACTTCTTCCCTCTTACTTTTTACCTAAAAAAACGGCTGATCCGCTTTCATTGCGAATCAGCCGTTTTTCTGTTCTTACTTCTTTTCAAGAACAATAGTAAGTTCCTTGCCGCCGTTTTCGAAGAAGTATTCCTCGGTGGTGTCAACGACGTAGCCTTCAACTGCTGCGGCGATGAGAACGTGGAAGTCGCTGGTTTCATAATCGAAGCTTACGGTGCCGTCAGCCTCTGTGCCCTTGGGCATTCTGCAGCCCTTGGAATCGCACATCTGGATCTGTACGCCTGCAATGGGGTTGCCGTCCTTGTCGGTAACGGTTACCTTGTAGCCGTTGAATGCAACCTCGGTTTCTGCAGCGGTGGTCTCCGCGTCGGGAGCCTCGGTTTCGGTGGGAGCGGCGGTGGTCTCTGGAGCTTCTGTGGTTTCTTCTCCGCCCTCACCGCAAGCGGCAAAGGACATCACCATTGCGAGAGCGAGAAGGATCATAATAATTCTTTTCATTGATTTTCTCCTGATATTTCGTTTTTACTGCCCTATTATATCATGAGAGGCACTTAATATCAATGAATTTTTTGTAAAATTATTTACACTCAAATTTGCCCAAAAGCCGAGTTTGTGAATTACTTTCCGCCATAACGGAAACAAATTGTTATATATTATAGGTAGGTATTGATATTTTGGCGCAGATATGGTATAATTGTTCAGTCGCGCTAAATTTATATTATATATCTATCTTAATAAAAGACATTATATTTTATATTATATATTTATCGTTACACAATTACGCGAAAGGCAAAGGAAAAAATGAAGAAACAAAAACGTACCAGGGTACTGTCGGCAGTGCTTTCAATGCTCTTGCTGACAACAATGATCGTCGGAGTTTGCGTCGAAGCCGCAGGCGATGTAGCTGCAGAAGCCTACATCGGGCTCTTTGACGGCAAGCTGCACAATGACATCTCGAAGTATTTCTCGAGCTCTGTTGTTGCACTTCCCGACACAGTAAAGGACGATCAGATCATCTCGCTCATCATCGAGGTCGATGCGGAAAGTCTGCTTGACGCATACGAAGCATCCGACAAGACTATGAGCATCTCCGAATTTGCAATGAGCGACAAGGCTGCCGCTCTGCGCGAGAATATCGCAAAGGAAAGCGCCGAGCTTATCGAAAAGCTCGACAATGCGGGCTATTCCTACGAGCTTGGACTTGATTACGACACGGTTCTTGCGGGCTTTGAGCTTCTCATCACCGCGCGTGATTTCGAGGACGTTTGCAAAACCCTCGGAACCAAGACGAACGTGATCGTCGGCGACGTTTACAAGTCGATGGAGAACAAGCTCGTTGAAAACACCGTCAACGTTCAGGACACGGGTATCTTCAACAGCGTCGGCTGCGGATATGACGGCTCGGGCACGGTCGTTGCAGTTCTTGACACGGGTCTTGACTACTATCACACCGCTTTCTCGACCGAGAACTTCACCGCTGACAAGCTCGGTATGACCTTTGAGGATGTCGAAGGCTTTGTCGGTGACACCACCGCTTCGAAAAAGCAGGCAGGTCTGACCGCCTCCGATGTTTACATAAGCACAAAGGTTCCATACGGCTTTGACTACGCTGACGGCGACGCCGACGTTTTCCCCATCCACTCGGACCACGGCACACACGTTGCCGGCGTTATTGCGGGTAAGGACGACGTTGTCACCGGTGTTGCACCCAATGCGCAGCTCGCAATTATGAAGATCTTCTCTGATATCGAGGACACCGCGAGAACCTCCTGGATCCTCGGCGCACTTGAGGACTGCGTTGTTCTTGAGGTCGACGTTATCAATATGTCGATCGGTACCTCCGCGGGCTTCTCGCGCGAGAACGACAAGGAGCAGATCACGGGCGTTTACGACCGCATCCGCGAGCTCGGAATCAGTATGGTCGTTGCGGCTTCCAACAGCTTCACCTCCACTTACGGCTCCGAGAAGAACGGTAACCTCGGTCTTACCTCCAACCCCGATAACGGCACCGTCGGCTCTCCCTCGACCTACAAGGGCGCGCTTTCGGTTGCATCGGTCAACGGAGCAAAGACTCCCTATATGCTCTACGGCGAGACCATCATCTATTACATAGAGTCGACCGACCGCGTTTCCGAGGAAAAGGAATTCGTTGCCGACCTTCTGCCCGAGGGAGTGAACGAGGCTGAATACGATTTCGTAACCATTCCCGGTGCGGGACGCTCCGCAGACTACACGGGCATCGAGGTCAAGGACAAGATCGTTCTTGTAAGCCGCGGCTCGACCACCTTTGAGGAAAAGGCACAGGTTGCAGAGCAGAAGGGTGCGGCAGGTATCATCATCTACAACAACGTTGCGGGTGACATCAAGATGACGGTCGGTGACGCGAAGCTCGCAGTCTGCTCGATCAGCCAGGACGAGGGCGAAATGCTCGCGGCTGTCGGCACGGGCAAGCTGAAGATCTCCCGCGGCCAGACCTCGGGCCCCTTCATGTCCGACTTCTCCTCCTGGGGTCCCTCCCCCGACCTTGAGATCAAGCCCGAGATCACCGCGCACGGCGGAATGATCCTCTCCTCTGTCCCCGGTCAGGGATATGACAGAATTTCGGGCACCTCGATGGCTTGCCCCAACGTTTCGGGCCTTGTTGCCATCCTTCGTCAGTATGTTCGTGAGAACTTCCCCGCTATCGCAGACAACAACGTTGAGATCGCGGCTGTCGTCAACCGACTTCTCATGTCCACCGCTGACATAGTTCTTAACAAAAACGGTCTGCCCTACGCCGTAAGAAAGCAGGGCGCGGGTCTTGCAAATCTGACAAGCGCGATCGCAACAGATGCTTACATTCTCACAAAGAGCCGCAAGGACGGAAGCATTCTGGACAAATCCAAGATCGAGCTTGGCGACGATCCCGAAAAGAAGGGTGTCTATACCCTCAATTTCTCAGTATATAACTTTGGTTCTTCTTCACTTTCCTATGATATATCAGCATACGTTATGACCGAGGGTATCAGCGATACCAAGACCAACGACGGTAAGTACACCGTTGACGAGCAGGGCTACCTTCTCGAAAACGGCACGACAGTCGAGATCACCAACGTTTCGGGCGGTACTTTGAACGATAAGAACCTCACCGTTGCCGCAGGCGCGACCGCAGACGTGACGATCACGATCACTCTTTCGGATGCAGACCGCGAATATATGAACAAGTTCGAAAACGGTATGTATATCGAGGGTCACGTAACTCTCACCGCAACCGCGGGCACCGAGATCGACCTCTCTGTTCCCTACCTCGTGTTCTACGGCGACTGGACCGTTGCTCCCCTCTTTGACATCGACTATTTTGAGACCAATGCCGACGAGATCGACGACAGCATCGACCTTGCCGACAAAACTCTCCCCGATGCATATGCGACACGCCCCGTCGGTTCGCTTTACGACGATTACGTATCCTTCATGGGCGGCTACTACTTCGAGCAGGATCCCGCATCCAAGCTCATCGCGGCTGACCGTAAGTATATCTCGATCTCGAATGTCGAGGGCACAGTTCACTCGCTCGAATACGTTTGGGGTGGACTTCTCAGAAGTGCGGAGCGCATTGAGATCACCATTACAAACGATGCCACAGGCGAAGTCGTCTTCGAGAAGACCGAAAAGGACATCCGTAAGTCCTACGGTGACGGCGGCTCGATCTACCCCGCAAACATCAAGATCGGCTTTGACGCTTACGAGCAGCAGCTCGAAAACAACACCCGCTACACCGTAACCCTCAAGGGCTTCCTTGACTACGGCGACGGCGGCGAGGCAAAGAACCTCAACAATACCTTCACCTTCCCCATCTACGTCGACTTCTCCGCTCCCGCGGTGACCGGCGTTGAGTACTACACCGAATACGACCGCTCGGCGGAAAAGACACGCCTTTACGCAAAGGTTGCCGTTTACGACAATCACTACTCGATGGGCGCGCAATTCGGTTACGTTTCGATGGATGCAAACGGCGAATTCGTCTTCAATGCATTTGACAAATACATCACCTCGATCTACTCGGATTTCAACTCGACCTCTTATGTGGTTTACGAGCTGACCGACTACGTTGCGCGCATCAAGGAGAACGCGGCTAACGCGAACACCTTCACCATCGTCACCTACGACTACGCGCTCAACACCGCAACCTACGAGCTCTCGCTCCCCGACGAGTACGTTGATATGTACTTCGAGGAAGAAAGCATCACCCTCTCCCCAAACCAGACCTACGATCTCCGTCCCATCCTCTACCCCGGAACCGAGTGGAGCGAGCTGCTTCAGTACTATTCGACCAATATGAATGTTGCCGACATCGTCGGTAATAAGGTCATCGCGCTCAAGCCCGGTGTGACAAGGATCGTTGCCCAGGACCCCGTCACCAGAAAGACGGCGCACCTTGCGCTCACCGTTCTCGGCGAGGGCGACGAAGGCTTCCAGAAATTCGACAAACCCGTCACCGACAACTTCATTCTGACAGGCTTCTACACCAAAAAAGCATACTTCCAGCTTGACGCCACCGAGCGCGACATCGGAAGCACGGGCGACGAGCAGAAGTTCGTCGGTGAGAATTACTTCCTCTCAATGTTCCCCTCTGAGGAAGTCACACTCCGCTACCGCCTTGACGCCTTCTTCCCGAAGGACACCAAGGTAGTATTCGAATCAAGCAACGAAAACATCGTCAAGGTTGACGAAAACGGCAATATTACGGCAATGGCGGAAGGCTTTGCAAGCATTTCGGTCAACGTTCTGCTTGAAGACAAGCCCACCTACTACTCCAAGTCGATCTCGGTTGAGGTCAAGGAGCCCTGGATCACATCGGGCCCCTCGCTCGCACACTACTTCGGACTTGGCGGAACGGTAACCTTCCCCGAGACCCTCGCGGTCACCGAGATCGGACAGTTCGCGTTCTCGAACTACGACTACGTTCCCAAGACCGAGAACGACGAGATCTCCGAAGAAGTTCCCGAGACCACCAAGATGTGGTATCTCGGCGACAACACCATTGAGGAAGTCATCATTCCCGAGGGCGTTGAGAAGATCGGCCGCTTCGCGTTCGCTAATCTGACTGCCCTGCGCCGTGTTGTTCTTCCCTCCACGCTTCACACCATCGACTACGGTGCATTCGCGGGTTGTACCTCGCTTGTATCCGTCGAGGGTATCGGCAACGTCAAGTTCATCAACGAAATGGCGTTTATGAACTGTAACATTTCTGGCGCCATCACCCTTACCGAGGGAGTTGCGCTCGGCGAATACGCTTTCGCAAACAACAAGAACCTCCAGAAGCTCACCCTCACCGAAAAGACCAAGTCTGTTGCTTCCTACGCCTTCTCGGGCTGTGCGAAGCTCAAGACTGTTGTGATCGAGGCTGAAAAGATCAAGCTCGGTCAGTACGTCTTCTCGGGCTGTGAGGCACTGAAGGAAATTTCCGTCAACGCATCGGTCATCCCCGCGGGCAGCTTTGCTGACTGTAAGAACCTTACCACAGTAACGATCGGACGCGACGTTGCCGTCATCGGCGAGAACGCATTCCGCGGCACAAAGGTTGCATCCTTCACCGTTGCAGAGGGCAACACCACCTTCAAATCGCAGGGCGGCGGTGCATACCTCCTTTCCTCTGACGGAAAGACAGTCCTCCTCTGCTCCCCCATTGCAGAAGAGATCGAGCTTCATACATCCGTCACCACAGTCGCTGACGGCGCATTCTCGGGCAACCCGATGCTCACCTCGGTCAAGCTCCCCGGCGTGACCAAGCTCGGCAACTATGCCTTTGCGGGCTGTGAGGAGCTTGTAAGCTTCGAATTCGGCAAGCTTACCCATATCGGCGACTCGGCATTCTCGGGCACCGCTATCACCGAGACCCCCGACCTTTCGGCTGTCAAGTACATCGGCTCGGGTGCGTTCAGAAAGACCGCGATCACATCGGTCAAGATCGCTGATAACGCAGAGGTCGGCGCGAATGCCTTCCGCGACTGTGCGAAGCTCGAGACCGTCACCATCGGAAACGGCGCCACCATTGGTGCAAACGCTTTCCGCTCGGAGATCAAGGACAACTGGACCTACGAATATTACAGACTCGCGGACAACTCGCGTGTTTACTACTACGTATTCACCTCACCCATCCACTCGTTGACCGTCGGAAACAACGTCAAGCTTGGCAATAGTGCATTCTACAATGCGGCAGAACTTACCGAAGTCAAGCTCGGAAGCGGCGTGGAGATCGGTGACTACGCATTCTACAACGCATCGAAGCTCGAAAAGATCGACCTCTCGAAGGTCAAGTCGATCGGCGCTTATGCTTTCTCGGGCGATGCGACATACGAATACCTTGATAGCGCGTTCACCGCTATCGCAACCGATAAGGATAACAATTATCTCTATCACTACCACGCACCCCTCATGACCTCGATCGACATTTCCTCCGCCGAAAAGCTCGGCGAGGGCGCATTCTCCTATATGAGAAGCCTCAAGTCGGTCAAATCGGGCGCGAAGCTGACCGAAATCGCGGACAGCGCGTTCTATTACTGCTCCGTGCTTGAAAGCGTAACCTTCGCAAGCGTCGAAAAGATCGGCAAGAACGCATTCGCATACACCGCGCTCAAGTCGGCAGACCTTTCGAAGACAACCGAGATCGGCGACTATGCCTTCACGGGCGCAGAAGCACTCGCATCCGTTAAGTTTGCGGACGGCGTCAAGATCGGTGAGGGCGCATTCGGCTACTGCACCGCACTCACTACCCTGACAGGCGCCGAGAAGATTGCCTCTGTCGGCAACTACGGCTTTGCATACTCCGCTCTGACCCAGATCGACCTTTCGGGCGCAGAGTTCATCGGTACTCATGCATTCATTAAGGAAGAAAAGACTCCCTTCAAGGTCACCCTTGGCGAAAAGCTGACGAATATCGGCGACAACCCCTTCGCTATGTGCATCCTTGAGCCCTTCGCAAAGGTCAACAAGATCGACTTCAACGGTAAGGTCTATGATGAGATCAGCACGGACTACGACCTCTCCGAGAGCGTAAAGGTCATCGGCGGCTCGCTCTACCGCGTTGTTCCGAACGGCATTGAGCTGATCACATACGCAGGTGAGGGCAAGAACGGAACTGTTGCGGACGGAACGGTAAGAATTTCCGCAATGGCATTCGCGGGCAACGACCTCAAGAGCGTCAGCCTCCCGAAGGAAGTCGCATCGATCGGTCACAAGGCGTTCTTCGGCTGCGATTCGCTCACTCTTGTAACCTTCCAGAGCTACAACGCTCCCATTCTTGAGGAAGAATTCGACTACAACTACTTCGCATCCTTCGAAAACATCCCCGCGACCGGCGACTACACCTTCGTCGATCAGAACGGCAAGGATCTCATCTTCTCGGGTCTCGGCATCGTTGACTGCTTCATGTGGAACGCCGCCGACGCGCCCTACGTCGTTTACTACGGTGCAAACTTCATCGACTACATCGGCCACGTTGAAAACAAGATCACGATGGTTCGCCCCGCAAACGGAAAGAATTACGATTCCTTCATCCTCTCGAACTACTTTGACAACGTCCTTCTCGGCGCGGCGGCTGCCGATGACGTAACTCTTGCCGCCATCGACCTCATCGACAAGCTTCCCGAAACGGTATCTCTTGAAGACAAAGCGGTTGTCGAGGCGGCACGCGTCGCATACGACTCGATCTCGACCCTCGAACAGCGCGCACTCGTCACCAATTACCAGAAGCTGACCGAGGCGGAGGCGAGAATCGAAAAGCTTCTCACTCTCGAAAACGGCGAAACTACCGAGCCTCCCGTCGAAGATCCGACCGAGGAGATCGGCACTCCCGCAGTGATCATTATCATTCTCACCGCGGTTCTCGTGATCGCAGTGCTTGTGATCATCATCTGCGACAGCGTTACAATTAAAAAGAACAAAAAATCGGAGGAAGGAGAAAAGAAAGACGAAAATGAAACTGACAAAAATTAAACTCACCGCGCTTTTTGCGGCGGCGCTGTGCCTCCTCCTTGTCCTTTCGGGCTGCTCCCAATGGGAGCTGCCCTATGAAGGGCTCAACAGCGAGGGCTACACTGTAAGCGTGCGCTTCGACCCCACCGGCGGTGCCTTCGCAAACACCGAAAACGTTCAAGTCGTTGACGTTTTCAGACTTGCGGACGCGAAAAAGGATGCCTCGGGCAATTATCAGCTGAAGCTGATCACCCCCGATGACAGCCGCCGCGGCGACCGCGCGTTCTCGATTTCCAAGAACGGTTGCTTCTTTGCGGGCTGGTACCGCGAGTGCTCGCCCCGCACCGATGCTTCGGGAAATCCCCTTGATGCTTATGGCAGGCCCACTTCCGAATCGGGTCTCGAGCAGGGCTACACCTATTCGGGACTTTGGAACTTCGAGAGCGACACCCTTTCGGTTCCCGAGGGCAATTACAGCTCCGAGGAGCCCTTCCTGACGCTTTATGCGGCTTGGATCCCCTATTTTAACTTTGAATTCTACGTTCAGAACGAAAGCGGAAGCTTTGATCTTTACGAATCGAAGCAGCTCATCGAGCTCAATATTCCCTCCTGGGATCTTTCCTCGGGCAAGCTGAATATGAATTCCTTCCCCGAGATCGACGGCAAGACCTTTGAGGGCGCCTACCTCGATGCGGCTATGACACAGCCCATCACCGAAAAGATCACGGGCGACATCGACTACGAGCACGGCATCAGCGCGACCGAAAAGATCTGCGTTTACACCAAGTTCGCCGAGGGCGAGTGGTACCGCATCTCGTCTGCCGAACAGTTTGTCAGAAACAGCAAGCTCGGCGGATGCTACTACATCGAAGCAGACCTCGACTTCACCGGTCTCAACTGGTCCGCGGCTCTTGCGGGCGGTGCCTTCACCGGCAAGATCGAGGGTAACGGCCACAAGTTCTCGAACATCACATTCATTCAGGCAGATAACTCAAAGACGAACGGCGGTCTTTTCGGCTCGCTTTCCTCGGGCGCTTCGCTCCGTGGCGTAAGCTTTGAGAATATCAAATACACCCTCGGCGCGGGCTCGCGTATGCAGGCACCGCACTTCGGACTCCTTTGCGGTCAGCTCTCCGCTGACGCTGCGCTTGACTCGGTCAGCGTGAAGGACTCCGAATTCATCATCTCGGGCGACATCTACCCGCAGGAATACACCCTCGGTGCTCTCGTCGGCAACGGCGACAACCGCGGCGTATCCCTCTCGGGCATATCTGTCAAGCTCGCGGAAGGTGCCGACGCAAAGATCTCGATCACTTCCGATCCTGCTTCGGGCGAGATCACGCTCACGTTCTTAAACTGATAAAATTTTTTGTAATATAAATTGGAGGAAACAAAAATGTCAAAGAGAATTCTCTCATTGATGCTTGCCGCCGTTATGCTCTTCGGCGTTCTTGCATCGACCACAGCGTGCAGCACGGGCTCCGCTCCCGACGCGCTCGTTATCATGACCGAGGACCTTGACGGTCTTTTCAACCCCTTCTTCTCGACCACCGGTGCCGATGCCACCATCGTTTCGATGACTCAGATCGGTATGCTCGCCTCCAACTACGAAAACGGCGACGTTAAGGTGTCCTACGGTAAGGATCACGCCGTTGCGGTCCTTGACTACGCGATCAACTATGATTCCGCTGCCGACAAGACCACCTACACCTTCGTTCTCAAGAACGACATAGTCTACTCCGACGGTCACCCCATGACTATGGAGGACGTCCTCTTCAACCTCTACGTTTACCTCGATCCCGTATATACCGGTTCTTCCACCATGTACTCGACCGACATCGTAGGTCTTCAGGACTACCGCACACAGACCATCGGCTCGGGCTCGACCGACGTTGACGACACCATCACCTCTGCCGCAAACGACCGCGCGCAGAACCGCCTCAATGAGCTGATCAACCTCTTCCGCTCCGTCGGCAAGACCCAGACCGCAGGCTCTTACAGCGCAGATTACGCAAAGATGGTTGACGCCATAGGCAAGCATTCCCTCTCTACGGGTTACGTCAACGCTATCTCCAACAATGCCGCTGAAGTAACCAACGCAACCCTTCTTGCAGATTACGAGGAAGCTCTCCGCCTCTTCAAGGAAGAGCTCGGCACCGACTATATCTCCGCAAAGGAAGCATACCTTGAAGAGCCCTACAAGTCCACGGGCGAATTCGACGAGGTTACCTCCTTCATGTACGCAGAGGGCTACGTTACCGTTGAGTACGCAAAGGACCCCGAGACCAACAAGGACATCAAGTCGAAGATCGAAAAGGTCACCCGCCTTTACAACGCTGACGTTGTTAAGGATATGAACTCCGCGATCGACTACGTTTACAACTCCAAGATCGAGCAGGAGCTCGACATCATCCTTTCCTACTGGGCAACAGCAAACAAGCTCCGCACCACCTATGCTGCAAAGGCAAAGGAAGTTATCCTTCGCGCTAATATGAAGGACGGCGAGCTCACAGTTCCCAATATCTCCGGTATCGTTTCTCTCGGTCACACCACCGATGTTGCAACCGTTACTGCTTCGAATGGCACCTACACCGTTGCTCACGAGCACGACGCTGACGGCAAGCCCGTTAATGCTGAGGAATACGACGTTCTCGAGATCACCATCAACGGCACCGACCCCAAGGCAATCTGGAACTTCGCGTTCTCGGTCGCTCCCCAGCACTACTACGCAGAGGGCTACACCGTTGACATCGCGCAGAACAAGTTCGGCGTTGACTATGCTTCCTTTAATTATATGAAGGAAGTAATTCAGTCCTCGAGAAACGTTAAGCTCCCCATGGGCGCAGGCGCATACAAGGTTACCGACTCCCAGAACAGCGACACCCCCGCAGAAGGCGACTTCTTCAAGGATAACGTTGTTTACTTCAAGTCCAACAACAACTTCATGATGGGTCAGCCCAAGATCGAGAAGGTTCGTTACCAGGTCGTTTCTGCATCGAACGCTATCTCCGCTCTCGAGTCCGGCTCGGTTCACTTCGTAACTCCCCAGTTCACTCAGGCTAACATCGACCTCATCAACGGTCTTGCTTCCAAGGGCATCGAGAAGACCTACACCGATCAGCTTGGTTACGGTTATATCGGCGTCAACGCAGGTAAGGTTCCCAACATCTACGTTCGTAAGGCTATTATGTCCGCTATGAACACCTCCCTCGCACTCTCCTACTACTCGACCGGTATGGCAGAGACCATCTACTGGCCGATGTCCACCGTTTCGTGGGCTTACCCCAAGGACGCAAGCGGCAACAACAGCCGTGACAACCTCCACGACTACCCCGCGATCCTCTTCGACCGCGAGGAAGCAAAGAAGGCTATCCTTGAATATATGCAGCTCGCAGGCGTTTCCGCAGGCGACTCGGCTCTTTCGATCAAGTTCACCATCGCAGGCTCCAACCTCACCGATCACCCCACCTACCAGACCTTCCAGTCCGCAGCTGACCTTCTCAACGAGTGCGGATGGAACATCGAGGTAGTTCCGGATACTCAGGCTCTGACAAAGCTCTCCACCGGCTCGCTCGCAGTTTGGGCAGCAGCTTGGGGAACCACCGTTGACCCCGATATGTATCAGGTCTACCACAAGAACTCCACAGCAACCAGCACCCTTGCTTGGGGCTACCGCGAGATCCTTGCTTCTCCCGCTTCCTATCCCGAGGAAACTCAGATCCTCAATAAGCTCAGCGACGTTATCGACGACGCACGTGAAATCGACGATCAGGCAGAGCGTTCCGCGCTTTACCGCGAGGCTATGGGCTACGTTCTCGACCTTGCAGTTGAGCTCCCCGTATATCAGCGTAAGGTCCTCTACGCTTACAACGCAAAGGTGATCAACTCCTCGTCTCTCCCCGCAGAGATCAACCCCTACACCTCTCCCCTTGACAAGCTCTGGGAGATCGAATTTGCTAACTGATAAAACGTCAAAAAATCATGTTTAAGTATATCATCAAAAGACTTGCGCTTGCCCTGCTTATCCTGCTTGGCGTGTCGCTGATCATCTACATTCTCGTTCGCTGTATGCCTTACGACTATGTATCGAACAAGATCGCGGCGCTGCAGTCGAATACCTCGCTTGATGCAACGGCTATCGAAAAGATGTACGAAATGTATGGTCTTTCCGACTCCAGCTTCCTTGGCATTCTCAAAGGATATGTGCAGTGGCTCGGCGCGCTCTGCCGATTCGACTTCGGCACGAGCTTCGTCTACGGTCAGCCCGTTCTTGACGTTATCGTCGATCACATGGGCGTTTCCTTCGCCGTAGCGCTTATCGCGACCGTCTTTGAGTTTATGATAGCGATACCTCTCGGTATCACCGCGGCAACGCATCAGTATTCGATCCGCGACTACCTTGTTACCATCTGCGTAATGATAGGAATCTCGCTTCCCTCCTTCTTCTTCGGACAGGTGCTCAAGGACCTCCTCGCAAACAAACTCGGGCTCTTCCCGCCCTCGGGTCTCGTTGACGCGACCGCCTCGAACACGGGAATCGCCCTTCTCGGCGACTACTTCATGCACATGTTCATCCCGATTCTCACCGTCGTTATCCTTTCGATCGGCGGACGAATGAGAATGACCAGAACAAATATGCTTGAAGTCCTCAACTCCGACTACATCCGCACCGCGCGCGCAAAGGGCTTAAAAGAAAGCGTCGTTATCAACAAGCACGCCTTCCGCAACACACTCATTCCCCTTGTCACCTCGCTTGCGGGACTTCTCCCCTCGCTCTTCTCCGGAGCGATCATCACCGAGCAGGTCTTTGACCTGCCCGGTATCGGTAACGTTGCATTCAAGGCAATGATGCAGGCGGACATCCCCTTCATTATGGGATACAATATGTTCCTGGCACTCCTCTCGGTTATGGGCGTGCTCCTTGCCGACCTTATGTACGTTATCGTTGACCCGCGCGTCAAGCTGACCAAGTAAAGGAGGTAATTATTATGTCACAGGAAAATGAAAAAGTAGTTACCTCAAAGCCCGAGACTACCGAGCCGCACGACAAAAACGTCAAGCTCCTCTCGCCCGGCAGAATGGTCGCGCGCCGCTTCTTCCGCTCGAAGCTTTCGATGATCGGACTGCTTATGATCGTCGGACTCTTCCTTTTCTGCTGGCTCGGTCCGGTCATTTACCCCGTTTGGGGCGAAACACAGCAGGACTTTTCGGGCAAGACCGAATATACATACTCCCTCGTCACCTACGAGGAAAACGGCGAGACCCACTCCTTCTATCAGCTTGTTGAAACCGGCAAGGAGATCAATTCGCTCGCTAAACCCTCGAAGGATCACATCCTCGGCACCGACAAGGACGGCCGCGACGTCTTCACCCGTCTGATGTACGGCGGACGCATCTCGCTTGCCGTTTCCTTCATCGCCGTTTTCGCCATCAACATCCTCGGCGTTGTGCTTGGCGGTATTTCGGGCTATTTCGGCGGCGTTATCGACGACGTTATTATGCGTATCTGCGACATACTGATGTGCCTGCCCGGCTTCCCGATCCTTCTTATCATCTCGACGCTGCTTGACGCGGCAAATGTCGCGGCTAATATGCGAATCTACTTCCTTATGGCGTTCCTTACGCTCTTCTCGTGGCCCGGAACCGCGCGTCTTGTCCGCGGACAGATCCTCTTCTTGCGCGAGCAGGAATACATGGTTGCGGCAGAGGCAATGGGCTATTCGACCTCGCGCAAGATCTTCAAGCATCTTATCCCGAACGTAATGCCCCAGCTCATCGTTTCGATGACCCTCTCCCTTGGTAGCATGATCCTTTACGAGGCATCGCTCTCCTACCTCAACATGGGTGTTCGCGCGCCCTTTGCGGCTTGGGGTACGATGATCAACATCGTTGCCGAGGACTCGAACATTCTTCAGAACTTCTTCAACGTCTGGGGACCTCCCGGCCTTTGCATCATCATCGCCGTTCTCGGCTTCAACTTTGTCGGCGACGGCCTGCGCGATGCTCTCGACCCCAAGCAAAGGAGGTAAGCAGATATGGCTATTAATAATATAGGTAAGAAAAAGTCCAACGGACATTATCTTTCGGGCAAGGAAGTGCGCGCTATCGCCAAGGCAAACGCCAAGGTTATGCGCGAGCTTGAAGCCAAAAAATTCCGCAAATGCGACGAATCCGAGTACCTTACCGAGATGAAGGATCCCGAAAATATCCTTGAGATCGACG
>JAZSOQ010000054.1:0-39082 GCA_045537015.1 Eubacteriales bacterium | reverse complement strand
GTGGAACGAACGATATTATCTACGTCGATTCCCTTTGCAAGTGTGATTTCCTTACATTCGTCGATGGAGGAAATACCGTATTCTTTAAGAGCAGCGAGGATCTTCGCCTCACGTCTTTCGTAACCTTCAAAATGTGCCATTACGTATTCCTCCTTTAATTACTGCTTACGGGGGTCAATGTACTTAGCAGCATCAGCAAATCTGCCGTATGTACCCATTGCCTTGGTGTATGCTTCGTTGGGCTCCATGCCCTTCTTGATAAAGTCTGTCATCTTGCCGAGAGAAACGAACTCATAGCCGATAACCTCATCATTTTCGTCAAGAGCCATTCTTGTGCAGTAGCCCTCTGTCATTTCGAGGTAACGAACGCCCTTAGCCTTTGTTCCGTACATTGTACCAACCATGGAACGTGCGCCCTTACCGAGGTCTTCCATACCTGCGCCGATAACGAGACCGCCTTCGGAGAAAGCAGACTGGGTACGGCCGTAAACGATCTGGAGGAAGAGCTCTCTCATTGCGGTGTTGATAGCGTCGCAAACGAGGTCGGTGTTAAGAGCCTCGAGGAGAGTCTTGCCGGGGAGGATCTCAGCAGCCATAGCTGCGGAGTGTGTCATACCGGAACATCCGATGGTCTCTACGAGAGCCTCTTCGATGATACCGTTCTTGACGTTGAGGGAAAGCTTACAAGCTCCCTGCTGGGGTGCACACCATCCCACACCGTGGGTGTATGCGGAAATATCGGTGATCTGCTTTGCCTGGATCCATTTGCCCTCTTCGGGAATGGGTGCGGGTCCGTGATCGCAGCCCTTCTTAACAACGCACATCTGAGCTACTTCATGGCTCTGTGCGTAAGGGCATTCACTTACGTTGCTCATTGGTTTTATCTCCTTGTTTTTTAATTTTTTTCGATTTCACTTTGCGGCTTCGATAAGAGGCTTTACCGCGTCAGCATAATGCTTGCCGATAAAGGCTCTGCCGTTATCGTTGGGATGAACTCCGTCTGCCGAGTAGAACTTCGGCTCGGGCTGAGTTTTCAGCGCTTCTGCGAAGAGCTCGTCGAGAGGGATATAGACGTCTGCAAACTCGTCTGCAAGCTCGCGGACGATCGCGATGATGCGGTCGACCTCGCCTCTCCAGGATTCCTTGGCTTCGTCGTCAAGAAGGAAGGGCGCGAGCATAACTATCTTTGCGTGAGTCTCATTCTTAAGACGCTCAAGGATCGCGCGGTAGTTGGTTGCGACCTGCGCGTCGGTGGTTGCGATATTTGTGCCGCCGTGGCGGTGCCATACGTCGTTGATGCCGATGAGGATCGAAACGATGTCGGGATTAAACGCGATCGCATCGGGGTAGAGGCGGTCAAAAAGCTGATCGGTGCGGTTTCCGCTGATGCCAAGATTGATGAATTCAATGTCGGTGTCGGGGAAAGCTTCGCTGATATATTCTGCGGCGAATTTTGGATAACCCATGCCGAGCTGGTGATAATTTCGCTTATCTCTGCCTGCGTCGGTTATGCTGTCGCCCTGAAATACGATCTTCATTTTCTTATTTTACGATCTCGCCTTCAACTGCGCCGAAAGCTGCAGCTGCGTTGCACTCATCGGTGTCGATGTGCATAGCAAGTGCGAAGTTGGGGTTAACACGAACAACAACGTCCTCGAAGATAACGGGGCGAGCGGTGTTAAGCTTAACAGCTACGATCTCCTTATCGGAAACGCCGAGCTCCTCTGCGTCTGCGGGGGTCATATGGATGTGTCTCTTTGCTACGATAGCGCCGTCTGCGATCTCGATCTCACCTGCGGGACCAACAAGCTTGAGGCCGGGGGTACCTGCGGTGTCGCCGCTCTCGCGGATGGGGGGAGTGATGCCGAGTGCACGTGCATCGGTGAAGGAAAGCTCAACCTGGTTTGCGGGACGAACAGGGCCGAGAACGCTCATAGCGAGGCTTCCCTTGGGGCCGATAACGGTGAGCTTTTCGTTTGCGCAAGCAAACTGACCGGGCTGGCTGAGCATCTTCTTGACGATGAGCTCTGCTCCCTTGCCGTAAAGGATCTCAACAGCTTCTGCGGTGAGGTGGCAGTGGCGTGCCGAGGTTTCAACGATAAAAGTCTTGGACATTTTTATGTATCTCCTTGTCATAAAAATTTCGGTTGTAAAGTCATACCAATTTATTATATCATAAATTTTGTCGATTGTAAATCCCTTTTGCGATTTTTCCTTGCGGCAAAAGGCAATAAATCGATAATTATTTATTATTTTATTATATATATTGACTTTCTGGGAGCTTTGTGATAAAATTAAGCTAATAAACTTTGGAGGCTTTTCTTATGAGAAACACTTGTATCAGACTTGTATCCCTTTTCATTTTGGCTGCTATGCTCGTCGGTATGGTTGCCTGCGCGGATACCCAGCCCGAAGGTACACCCGAGACCTCGGCAAATGCTCCCGCAGAGGCCGGTACCACCGAGGCAATCGTCCCGGAAACCACCGAGATCAATGCAGAAAATATCCTCGGTCCGAAGAACTTCGGCGGCGAAACTCTTACCATCTATGCCCGCAAGTATAACGGCGCGTGGTCGAGCGACCTTCTTGTTGAGGACGAGGACGGAACAGTCGTCAACAACGCGATCTACAAGAGAAACGCAAAGCTCTCCACGCTCTATTCCGTTAATTTCGAGCAGATCGAAAGCGGAAAGCGCGATTGCCTTGACGATTTTATCAAGGTAGTTTCTTCGGGCGATACCGCGGTTCATGCAACCTATCTTGGCCTTACCGACGCCGCAACCGCAGCACAGCGCGGATATCTTCATGATATTACTAAGCTCGATAACATCAACCTTGAGGGCGAGTGGTGGACACAGTCCCTGAACAAGGCTTGGTCTATCGGCAACGCGCAGTATTTCGCAACCGGTGCGATCACCACCATTGACGACCAGGCGATCCGTACCATGTTCTTCAACAAGGAAATTATTGCAGAGCACAACCTCAAGACGATCTACGATCTTGTTTATGACAACGAGTGGGTATTTGAAAAGTTCTTTGAGTACTCTGAGATTGCTTATAAGGATGACGGCGACGGACAGGTTTCTCTCACCGATACCTTCGGCGCCTGCGCGCAGACCACCCTCGGCTTTATGATGACGATGGGCTCGGGCGAAATGCTTGCATCCAAGGATGCGGATGATTATCCCATTATAGCAGCAACCAGCGCGGCTACCCGCTTTATCGACGTTGTAACATATCTCTCCGAAAAGATCGCCGGCAACAAGGCAATCTATCAGGGCGACGATCAGGTGATCCGTGACCTCTTCGGCAACAACCAGTCTCTCTTCTACGCAGAGGTACTTATGCACGCGCAGACAATGCGTGTAAACTATGACGTTGACTTCGGTATCATTCCTATGCCCAAGTACAATTCCGATCAGGACAATTACTATCAGTATTCGACCGGCAGAAATACCACCGTTGTCGCTTTCCCGAACACGGCAACAGGCGATGATCTTGATATGGGTACATTCGTTATCGAGGCAATGGCTATCGAATCCGTCAACACCGTAAAGCCCGCTTACTATGATATTTGTCTCAAGGGCAGATACGCAGGCGACGCGAAGGACGTTGATATGCTTGATATCGTCACCACCAGCGTTGCCACCGACTATGCGGAGATCTACGCTTGGGGCAGCTTCCATTCTACTGTTCAGAACGCGATCACCTCGGGCGCTCCCATCGCGAGCATCCTCAAGAAGAACTCTGTTGCGGCAGAAAAGGTTATGAAGAAGACCATCGACGATTTTATGAAACTTAACTAATACATAAAAGGAATTAACAATATGAAAAAATCTTTGATCCGCTTGACGTCTCTTGCACTTCTCGTTATAATGCTCATTTCCGCCGTTGCTTGCGCGGATACGGGCGTCGAGAACCCCGATGAAAGCACCGCCCCCGCGCAGACTGAAGCTGTGGGCGCAGAAACCGCCGAGGCAGTTGTCACCGAAGCAGAAACGACCGCAACAAACGCTGAAAACATCCTCGGCCTTCGCGATCTGAGTGGCGAAACACTGACCTTCTTCAGCCGTAAGTACAACGGCGTTTGGTCGAGCGACCTCTTTGTTAAGGATGCGGACGGCACTATTCTCAACGATGCAATTTATAAAAGAAACACAACTCTTTCCGAAAAATACGGCATCGCTTTCGAGGAGATCGAAAGCGGCAACATAACCTTCCGCACAGATGTCGGAAACCGAATCGCTTCGGGCGACACCTCCTATCAGGCTCTCTATATGGGCCTTGCGGACGCGGCAAACGCTGCTCAGCTCGGCTATCTGCAGGATATGACCTCCATGGAGAACATCAATCTTGAGGGCAGATGGTGGACTCAGTCCTCAAACGAGGCTTGGTCGATCGGAAACAAGCAGTATTTCGCAACAGGTGCGATCACCACGGTTGATGACCGTGCTATCCGTACTATGTATTTCAACAAAACAATGCTTGACGACCTTCAGCTCAAGTCTGTATATGACCTCGTTTACGATAACGAATGGGTATACGAAAAGTTTTTTGAGTACGCAGAGGCAGCAAAGAAGGACGACGGCGACGGCATTCCCACCCTTCTTGATACCTACGGCGCATCCGCGCAGACCACCTTCGGCTTTATGATGACGATGGCATCGGGCGAGATGCTCACGCAGAAGGACGCGGACGATATGATCGTTCTTGTTGCGGCGGATAACACCCGTTTCATCGACGTTGTTACATATCTGACAGATAAGGTCGCAAATAATGACGGCATCTACCTTGGCGCGGACAACGACATCCGCGAACTCTTCGGCAACGGTCAGTCCCTCCTTTGGGCAGAGGTTCTTGAGCACGCATACACTATGAGAATGAATTACGACATCAACTTTGGTATCGTTCCCATGCCCAAGTTCACTGCAGAACAGGAAAACTATCATCAGTACACCACCGGCTATTGCACCACGGTAGTGTGCTTCCCGACCACCACAAAGGGCGCGGCGCTCGATATGGCGACCTTCGTTGTCGAGGCAATGGCAATCGAGTCTGTTGAGACCATCGTTCCCGCATACTATGACATCTGCCTGAAGGGCAGATATGCCGATGACGCAGAGTCTGCGGCTATGCTTGATATCATCACCACAAGCGTATCCTCCGACTATGCCGAGATCCTCGGATGGGGCGGATTCAAGACCGCTATTCAGGATGCGATCTCTGCCGGAATGCCGATTTCCAGCGTTATTTCCAGAAATGCGCCTATGACCAAAAAGGCAATTCAGAAGACACTTGATGATTTCAAGAATCTTCCTTAATCAAAAAGATCGGCTGTTGCTTTCGCAACAGCCGAAGCTTTAATCTTCAGTTTCGTCTTTACCCGAGGCGGAGCTGTCGATCATACTTTCGCCAAGGATATAGGCAATAAGCACGCCCGCGGCGGATATGATGGCGGTCATTTCGGTGATAACCGATTCCCCCGCCCCGCAAAAAACGGCAACTGCTCCGACAAAACCGGCAAGAGCCGCCCAGAATTTGCGCGAGGAGAGCTTGCGCTTCCAATCAATACCCATCAGTTCCCCTCCTTTCTGCCCTCGCAGACCTCAAGAAGGCTGAGGCGCGTTTCGTGATCGCCGATCTTTTCGTAAAAGACGCGGTTCTTTTCCGACTGAGCCGAAACGCTCTCGTTGAGGTTGTGAACGGCGTCCTCAAGAGAAGTGAGAGTGCGGTTGAGCTTTGCCACGATCTTGAAGATCGCGATAAGCGAGCCGCAAAGGGTCATCAGACCCGTGAGTATTTCCCAAGTCATATTTATCATTCCTTTTTGATTTGTACCCGACTTGGCATTATTATACAATAAAAAATAAAAGCGTGACTGACAGAAATCTGTCAAAAGGATGAAAATGAAAAAAGAAACAAGAAAACCCGATACCGCGCGCGGAGAGACCGTCGCCGCCGAGCTCGAAAAGCTCTATCCCGATTCCGCTTGCTCCCTCGATTGGGGAGGCGGCGAGGCTTGGAAGCTGATGGTAATGGGCAGACTTTCCGCCCAATGCACCGACGCGCGCGTTAATATAGTTTGCGAGGATCTGTTCGCGAAATACCCGACTCTTTCCTCCCTCGCCGATGCCGAGCTTTCGGATATTGAAAACATCGTTCGCCCCTGCGGACTTTACCGCACAAAGGCGGCGTCGATCAAGGCGGCATGCATAAAGCTTCGCGATGAGTATGGCGGGGAATTGCCGCGCGACGCCCAAAAGCTCTGCGAGTTCCCGGGCGTCGGTCGCAAGATCGCAAATCTTCTTCTCGGCGACGTTTTCGGCATCCCCGGAATCGTTGCGGACACGCATTGCATCAGGATCTGCGGCAGACTTGGATTTTATCCCGAAGAGCTCAAGGATCCGCTCAAAGTCGAGCGCATACTGACCGATGCCATCCCGAAGGATAAACAGACCGATACCTGCCACCGTCTCGTCGATTTTGGCAGAGATATTTGCCGCGCACAGTCACCGAGATGCGAGGTCTGTCCCGAGGGGCTGAAAAATATTTGCACTCATATAAAAAATTCTTGACAAACGAGATAATTTACGATATAATGTAATTATCAATCAAGAAAGGATGATGACAATGAACAGAAACGTAAATAACCTTGCGCCCCGCGCGCTTTATCGGTCAAAATTTAATTCTGCAAGAAATAATCTGCTGCTTGTTGTGGCAATGACGGCAATCAATATCGTTTTGCTGATGTTCGGCGGAGGATCGTATTTCCTCTTTTCGGCAACGCTTCCTTACAGCCTTGCGATCGACGGTATGTATATGACGGGACGTATGCCCGACGATTGGTATACCGATTGGCCCGAGGGGTATCAGTTCCTTGACACAAGCTATATGACCGTGATGATGCTGATCGCAGTTGCCATCATTCTTGTGTATCTTGCTTGCTTCTTCTTCTCGAAGAACTTCAAAGCCGGCCCGATGATCGTTTCCGCCGTGATCTTTGTGCTTGACACGCTTTATCTTGTATTGTTCTACGGTGTGGGAGTCGATTCGATAATTGACCTCCTCCTCCACGCTTGGGTACTTTACTACCTCATTTCAGGCTCGGTCTACGGAATAAAACTCAAAAAGCTTTCCGAGGATGAGCCTCAGCCTATCGAGGGTGAAGCGATCGAAGTCCCCACTCTTGAAGAAGAGAAGAAGGACGATAAGACTGAATAATTAGAAAAGAACCGAAGTTTAACGCTTCGGTTCTTTTAACTTTATTTGCTGAGCTTTTCGCATTCACCGATAAGTGTTGCCTCATCAAAGACGTATGCCGCGTTGCAGAATTTGCAGGTGACTTCAAGCTCGCGGGGCTTGCCTTCGGCTTCTTGCTCGTCAAGGAGTTTTTTTACGTCCTTTTCTCCGAGTGATGCTACCGCGCGAAGCATTCTCTCTTTTGAGCAGGTGCAACGGTATTCGACCTCGTTTTCGTCAAAAATGTCGTATTCGATGCCGTCAAAAGCAATGTTTGCGATCTCCTCGAGCGAAAGTCCCTGCTCAAAGAGGCGGGAAACGTTCGAGAGTGCGGGCGCGTTCTTTTCAATTTTTGCGATGATCTCCTCATCCGCGAAGGGAAGAAGCTGGATCATAACTCCGCCTGCGGCAAGGCAGGTAAGGTCGCGGTCAACGAGCACTCCGAGTGCGCAAAGGGTGGGAAGCTGTTCGCTTTCGGCATAGTAGCGCGCGATGTCCTCGGCAACCTCGCCCGTTGTGATCGGGATCGAGCCGCTGTAGGGCTCGCCGTCGCCGTTGTCGCGAACGACTGTGAGAAGTCCCTCGCCGACTGCGCCTCCAACGTCAAGCTTGCCGACAGAGTTGAGGGGAAGCTCAACATCGGGATTTGTGATATATCCGCGAACGCATCCGAGCCAATCGGATACCGCAAGGATTCTGCCCGCAGGGCCGTCGCCCGCAAGAGTGAGGGTGAGAGTGTCTTTCTCCTCGCCCATCATAATTCCCATAAGGGAAGCGGCGGTGAGAAGTCTGCCGAGAGCGGCTGTCGCGGTTGCGCTTGTGCCATGATATTCGTGCGCCGTGTTTACTATATCGCGCGAGTCGATAACGCTGATCCGCGCCGATCCGTCGCGCGAAAGCGCGCGGAGAACCTTTGATTTTTTGATTTCCATTTGTTATTTCCTTTACTTTTTTGCCCTTGCGGCAAAGTACATTTTTGAGTCGCTCTTTGCGGCTCTTTTGAATTTAGTATTCCCGAAAACTCCGCAGATCTCAAATCCCGCGGCTTTGAGCTTTTCTTCGACCTCGGCGCGGGTGTAGCAACGCTCTTTCCATTCCTCGTCGCGGCGGGAATATATCTCGCTGCCCGCTTCTTCCTCGGTGAAAACGCTGAGCGAGAAACGGCAGATACCGCGTTTTTCGGAATAATCGTTCTGCCAGTTGCAGAAAACGGCGCAGCCTTCCTCGGTTTCCGCCTCAAGTTGATAGGAATTCTTTCCGTATTCCTTCTCGAAGCGTGCGGGGGTGTTCAAATCAAAGATGAAAAGACCGCCCGGGTCGAGATAGTTGTGAACGAGCGAGAAGCAACGCTCAAGCTGTCCTTTTTTCGTCAGATGATTGAGCGAATCAAGAGAGCAGAGAACGGCTCCGACGGTGCCGTAAAGCTCGAAAGCCGTGATGTCCTGCAAGAGCAGAAGAACGTTCTCGGGGCAGTTCTCACGGGCTACCGAAAGCATTTCGGGGGAGAGGTCGATACCCGTCATATCATATCCGCGCTCGGCAAGGATCGCAGTCAGAATTCCCGTTCCGCAGGCAAGATCAAGGACGAGCTCGGGGCGTTCGGGGAGAAATTTTTCAAAGCACCCCTCGGCAAAATCCGCCCAGGATTCATAATCAACGTCGCCGTTGAATATATCATAAATGTGCGCTATTGCGCCGTAGCCCTGTGCGTTGTTCATATCATAGACCGAGGAGAGGGAAGATGCGGTAAACTGTTCCCGCGCCCATTACGACGATAGCATCACCGGGGCGAGCCTCTGCGCCGAGGATCGCGATCGCATCCTCAAATGTGGGGCAATAGTCAGCCTTTTCGCCGATAGCCTGAGCCAAAAGTGCGGAGCTGACGCCGAGAGTGTCTGTCTCACGAGCGGCGTAGATGTCGACGAGCAGAACTCTGTCTGCGGTGTTCAGCGCCGATGTGAAATCATCCCAAAGCGCCTCGGTGCGGCTGTAAGTGTGCGGCTGATAGATGCAAAAGATGCGTCCGAATCCCATATCGCGGAAGCCGCCGAGAGTCACGGTGATCTCTGTCGGATGATGGGCATAGTCGTCGTAAACGTCAACGTCATTCCATTTGCCCTTGTATTCCATTCGTCTGCCCGCGCCGAGATAGTGCGAAAGACCTTCCGCAACCGACTCTGCGTCAAGACCGCAGATCATTCCCGCGGCGAAAGCGGCGAGAGCGTTGTATATATTGTGCTTGCCGGGTACGGAAAGCGAAACGTGCGCGGCATAGTTCCCTCTGAAATAAATATCAAATGACGCCATGCCCGAAATATATTCGATATTGTAGGCGGTGTAGTCGCAACCCTCACCAAGACCGAAGGTGACAAGTGTGCCCGCGTATCCCGCCATTGCAAGACGTACATTGTCATCGTCACCGTTGACAACGGCAAATCCTTCGGGACCGGTAATTGCGGCGTAATCCGAGAAGGAACGTCGCACCTGCGTGATGCTCTTGAAGTAGTCGACGTGGTCAAGCTCGATGTTAAGAATAACAGCTATGTTCGGGTTGAAATCAAGGAAGGAATCCATATATTCGCAAGCCTCGAAGACGAAGTTTTCCTCACCGCCGATGCGGTAAGCTCCGCCCATTTCGGCAAGTGTCGCGCCGGAAAGAACGGTGGGATCGCCGCCCGCGTGCATGAAGGAAAGCGCGCACATCGAGGTGCAGGTGCTCTTGCCGTGCATACCCGAAACGCCGACGCGATTTGTGTAGCCCGTCATAATAAATCCAAGAAAGTCTGCGCGCGAGATGCAGGGAATACCCTTCGCCAAAGCTGCCGAATATTCGGGGTTGTCGGGCGCGATGGCAACGGTATAAACGATTGCTTCGTAACCCTCGATATGGCTTGCCTCGTGGGAATAGAAGATCTCAATTCCCGCCTCGGAGAGTCTGTCGGTCAGCGCGGTCTGCATCTGATCCGAACCTCCGACGCGGTAGCCGCGGATATGTGAAATATGGGCGAGCGAGGACATATTGATTCCCCCGATGCCGATAAAGTAGATGCTCGAGATTCCCGAAAGAATACGGGCTATATTCTCGGCGCCGTAATGTGTGTTTTCTACTGACATAAATGCTCCCATCTGCCGCCGGATAGCGGCGATATCATCATAAGTAAATTTAAGTGACGCGCAATTAAATTTCCCGTCACTTTTCACAGAAAAATTTTATTTTGTTTGAATAGCCTTCACAAAATTATTGTATACTATAATTGTTATATAAAAAATTGAACCCAAGGAGTAAAAAAATGGAAATCACCGATGTAAAAATCAGAAAGCTTTTTGACGAAGGCCCTATGAAGGCAATAGCTTCCGTCACTCTCGACAATCAGCTTGCGGTTCACGATATCAAAGTTATTTCGGCAAGAGAGAAGCTTTTTATCGTAATGCCCAGCCGTAAGAATCCCGACGATACCTTCAGAGATATCGTTCACCCCATCAACGCTTCTTTCCGTTCATCCCTCGAGGGAGCTGTTCTTGCAGCTTATAACGAGGCACTTGAAAATGCTGAAGCTGAGGCAGAGGAAAATACCGAGGATCCCGTTACCGTGTGATCTGCATTATAGAGGCATCTCGAAAGAGGTGCCTTTATTTTTATATCTTGCCGTGAGAGGGAAGGACCTCGCCGCCGCTGAAGGTGAGAAGACCAAAGGTGTGGTCAAATCCCATTCCCGCGGTTCCGGGGTTGAAAAGCAAGAGCGGACGCTCGGTTTTTCCGACAAACTCAAGCTCGGTGCCCTCGGGCAGGTATTTTGCGATCGGAATATGCGTGTGACCGAAAAGAACGATGTCCGCGCCGTCCGCATAGGCACGTGCGGCGATCCTTTCAAGCCCATATTTGACGTCGTAAAGATGACCGTGGGTCATAAAGATCTTTTTGCCCTCAAATTCGACGGTTTCGGTGCGCTTCGGGCGGTATCTGCGGTCAGCGCCGACCCAGCCGTAATACTCGCCGTTGCCCTCGATCAGAACGAGTGGCTTTTCATAATTATCGGGCAAGAGCTTCGATAGATCGGCGGCGCCATCGCCAAGGTGAACGATCATATCGGCATCGCGGCAAAGCTCGAGTATTCTTTTTACGTTTTTTGCGTTCCCGTGCGAATCGGAAAGAACAAGAATCCTTTTTGCCACTTTGCAACCTCCTGTAAATATAAAAATACATTATATATTATAACACGAAAAACTATCTTTGTCTACATTTTTTTGAAAATTCACCCATTGAAAATCGGGGCATATAATGTAGTAGATCGATTTGGAGGTGTTTATTATGGAATTCGACCGTTCTGCGCTTTCGCGCTTGCTTTCACTGAATGACAGCCAACTTAAATTTCTTGTCAACAAATTTGCCCGCGACTATGGGATCGACCTCTCGAGCTATAACGTCACCGAGGGCGATATATCAAGCGTCCGCCGCGCGCTCGCCAATCTGAGCGACTCGCAGCTTGCCGACCTCGGAAACAAAATTACGGGTGGAAGAAGATGAGCGAGCAGACCCCCGACCTTGGCGCGATGGTCTCAAAGCTGCTCGGAAACCCGGAGCTCATTTCGCAAATAGCTTCAACCGTTGGGATAGAAGCCCCGCCGGGGGAAGAGAAGAAGGAGGGAGAAGCCTCTGCGCCCGCATCGGTGCCGCCTATCGATGCCATTTTGCCAATGCTTTCTTCTTCGGGAGGCGGCGGAGGATCATCAAAGCGATGCGCGCTTCTTTCGGCGCTCAAACCCTTCTGTAACGAGCACAGATGCCGCACCATCGACTATATGATAGGCATCTCGAAGCTATCAGAAACTCTTATCCCGACAAAGCGAGGTTGATATGTATTCAAGACAAACCCGAAACGGGCAGGGCGAGGTGCAGGTGGAGCTTCCGCGCGACTACAGCGGAAATGCTTTTGCTCCGTTTGCGCCCGTCCGCGAGCCGGTAGAAGCCTGCGCGAAGATCGAGCCAAAGGAAGAAAAATGCCCCGAGAAGGAAGAATGTCCCCAAAAGTCCTGCGAGATTGCCGAGTGCGAAAAGGAAAAAAGCCCCGCCTTCGGGCTTTCGGGACTCAAGGGGCTTCTCGGGGGTAACATAGGGCTTGAGGAGCTATTGCTTCTCGGTGTGATCTTTTTGATCTTCAACGATAACGAGCTTCGCGACAACGAGCTGCTAATCTGCCTTTTGCTGATATTGTTTATATGAAAAAATAGGAGCTGTTTCATTGACCCAACGGTGTAACAGCTCCAAAAATATTCATTTGTTAGTTATCGGCATGGTTGTTTGTATACAATTCTTCTATCGGAACATTGAGAACTTTAGCAATTATATAAACTTCTTTGTCGGTTGCTATTCTTAATTGACCTTCAAATTTTGAATAGCTGGTGGGATTAATATCCAAACCGGCAACTTGCAAACGCGCGATAAAATCTTTTTGCTTGATTCCCCGTTCTTTTCGCAGATATTCAACCCTTTGACCGATCAAGTTACAATCACCGTAGTCTTTTTTACGAAGTTTCATAGCATCTCCAATAATTCTTTTTTAGAATTATATCATCAAAAAGCCTTGACAAAATTCCGAAAAAGAATTATAATAATAGTATAATCGAAAAGATTAAAAATTATTTATTTTGAGAGGGCGGAAAAGTGAAAAAAGAGCTGTTAAACTATTTGAAAAGCGTTCAATCACTCGAGAGTGATCTTTATGCTTACGAATGTTCCAAAGAAGAGATTCAAGGGGATATAAGAAATGCGGAGTATGAAAAAGAGCGTATTAGTGAACCCCGTCTTAGATTGCCTGCAGAACCGCAGAAGCGCATTGTGGATGGCTTGGAGTACAGAATTCAGAGGGTTAAACAACGCACGTATGATTGGGAAGATGTGCGTACGAGTAGTGGATTTTGGTGGACGTTAATATTGGTGTTTTTGACTTTTGTAGTTATTGGTATATGTATTTTATACCATGATTATGACTTGGATGAGTCAGGAGCTGTAATTGGTATAATAATTGCTAGTGCTATTTTGGCTTTGATTTTTGGTTCTCTTCCTGCCTATGGTATTGGAATCGCAGTATTGAGAAGTAACGATATAAAGAGTAGCAAAGAATCATTTGCTGAGGATACTATGCGCGCTGATAATGAGTACCGCAAAGCATATAATGAATATCAAAATGAATGTCAAAGATTGCGTAAGCAATTTTACGATGAAAAATCAGAAAACGAGCGAAAGAAACAAGAACTTTCAGATAGAGTAGTATCTTTACAGAATTCATTAGGAAATATTGAGATGAATATGGCAGAGCTTCGCGAAAAGATCGAACAAGCTTACTCTGTTGATATTATTTATCCGAAATATCGCGGCTTAGTGCCAATATCTATGTTTATCGAGTATTTCGAAACCGGAAGATGTGATGTGCTTACGGGTCACGAAGGTGCTTACAATCTTTATGAATCCGAACTCCGTCAAAATCTCATTATTTCCAGTTTGAAGAATATTACAAATAAGATAGACGATATGAAACAGCGTCAGTACAGACTGTATTCCGCGATTAAGGATGCAAATAGGATTTCGGGCGAAATAAGCAAGCACGCCATTGAGAGTGCAAAGCAAAACAAACTTGCGGCAGACAACGCTGCCATTACTGCTTTACATACAAAATCTCTTGCAGAAAGTACAAAACTCATTGCCGATATTGAGGCTGAAAAAATGGATGAACTGAAAAAATTCCTTGATATAGATTGATTAATAAGAAGTTGGGTAAGCATATAGATTATGCTTGCCCGATTTTTATTCGACAAAAATTTCACAAAACTTAAAATCCTCTCTTGCATTTATTCTTTATTTGTAGTATAATAATTGTGTATTGAATTTTTGCGCCCTTGAGCGCAATTTGGGGGTTATTATGCATCAGATCGGATTTGATAACGACAAATATCTTCGCCTGCAATCGGAGCATATCAGGGAGCGCATCGACCGTTTCGGCGGCAAGCTCTATCTTGAATTCGGCGGCAAGCTTTATGACGACAATCACGCATCGCGCGTGCTTCCCGGCTTTCAGCCCGACAGTAAGATGAAGATGCTTCTTGAGCTTAAGGATGAGGCAGAGATAGTCATCGTCATAAGCGCGGGAGATATTGAGAAGAATAAAAAACGCGGAGACCTTGGCATTACTTACGACGCCGACGTGCTTCGCCTTATCGACATCTTCAGATTCTTCGGACTTTACGTTGGAAGTGTCGTTATGACGATGTATGAATCCCAGCCCGCGGCGCGCACTTTCCGTGCAAAGCTTGAGGCTCTCGGAGTCAAGGTATACCGTCACTATCCCATCGAGGGCTATCCCGCAAATATCGAGCATATCGTATCCGAAGAAGGCTACGGCAAGAACGACTTTATCGAAACCGAGCGCAAGCTTGTCGTCGTCACCGCACCCGGACCCGGAAGCGGAAAAATGGCTGTCTGCCTCTCGCAGGTCTACAACGAAAACCGCCGCGGTGTTCAGGCGGGATATGCAAAGTTCGAGACCTTCCCGATCTGGAATCTTCCCCTTTCCCATCCCGTAAATATTGCTTATGAGGCAGCAACAAGCGATCTCAACGATAACAATATGATCGACCATTTCCATCTCGAGGCATATGGCGAGACCACTGTAAACTATAACCGCGATATAGAGATCTACCCCGTTCTTGCAGCGACCTTCGAAAAGATCTACGGCTCCTGCCCCTATAAGTCCCCCACGGATATGGGCGTAAATATGGTCGGAAACTGCATCGTTGATGACGCGGTCGTCCGCAAAGCCGCAAACCGCGAGATCATAAGAAGATATTATAATTCCCTCGTTGCCGTCAGAAACGGCGAAGAGCCGAAGGATATTATCTACAAGCACGAGATCCAGATGAAGAAGGCGAAGATCTCGATCGCCGACAGACCCGTTGTTGCCGCGGCTATTGCCAAACGTGACCAGACCGGTGAGCCCGCAGCCGCGATCGAACTTCCCGATGGACGCATTATCACGGGTAAGACCTCAAAGCTTCTTGGAGCGACCTCCGCGATGCTTCTCAACGCAATAAAAGCTCTTGCCGATATTGACGAGGATCTGCACCTTATGCCCCCCGAGATCATCGAGCCGATCCAGCACCTCAAGGTCGAGCATCTCGGCAATCACAATCCCAGACTTCACACCGATGAGGTTCTTGTTGCTCTCTCGGTCTGCGCCGTCAACTCCCCCGATGCCGAGCGCGCGATAGATCAGCTTGCGAACCTGCGCGGTTGCGATGCTCACTCCACCGTAATCCTCTCACACACCGACGAAAATCTTCTCAAAAAGCTCGGAGTCAACATCACCTACGAGCCCTATTACCAGACAAAAACGCTTTACCACAAGAAGTAATTCTTGCTTGCGAACCTGTCCGGGCACGCAAAAAAAGGAAATATTAATGAATTACAACGAAAATCAAAGACAACGGACAAGCGATGCCTCCGCACCCCGCCGTCAGCCGGGCGATAAGGACGGGGCTGAACGCCTTCTTGCTTCCCTGCAGTTTATTTTGGCTCTGCCTCTGTCGCTGATCTACCTTGAACTGGTGGTCCGTATTGCTACTTTCAAGGAGATCGGATCTTCATTCTTCGTCTATGCGATATTTTTCAGCGTCGCGGGCGGAATGCTTATGGCTCTGCTTTGCACGCTTTTTGACCGCAAGGTGAATTATGTCATCACCCTTGTGCTTTTGGCTCTGCCTACTATCCTTTGTTCAATACAAATAGTGTATTCCGCGTTTTTCGGCGATTTCTTTGCGCTTGGTATGCTCGGCATGGCAGGCAACCTTGCGGATTATATGGGAAACACCATTAAGGCGATATTTGCAAACCTGCATTGGATATTGATCTTATTTATCCCCTTTGTCCTCTTTGCAATATTCGGCAGAAAGGTAATAGCTCCCGAAAGATCAAGCTGGATGCTCCGTGCCGTGTGTGCGGTTCTTTCCGTATGTTTCTTTATGCTCGGCACGCTTTATGTTAATAAACATGACGAAGCGTTCGGAGATAAGTTCGTTTACCGCGAAGGATTCCTGGTAAGGGATTCGATTGAAAGATTCGGAGTTTTGACCACGGCGCGTCTTGAGCTTCAGTATATGATCTTCGGAATGCCCGAAGCGGATTTCGGTGAGATACCCGACGTACTTGAAGGCGAGATCACAACGGCGATCCAAGGCATGGATATCTTTGGTCCCAAGGTCACGACCTCTCCCGAGACCGAGCCTGTAAGCCCGCCCGAAAGCGGAGAAGTTACGGGCGGATCGGACGCTACGGGCGAAGTGAGCGGCGAACAGACAACTCCCACTCCTCCCCCGCCTCCCGTTGTTGACAGAAGCCCCCAGCGCCTTGATATCGATTTTGAAAAGCTGATCGCGGATGCAAAAGCCGCGGGCAAGAACAATCTTGCTAAGGCTCACTCTTTCTTTGCCACCCGCGCGGGTACGAACAAGCACGAGTACACGGGATATTTTGCGGGCAAGAACCTAATTTATATCACCGTTGAGGGCTGGGCTCCCGCCGCGATAAATGAAAAGCTGACTCCCACTCTTTATATGATGAAGAACGAAGGCTTCGTTTTCAACAATTATTATTGCTCTCTTTGGGGAGGCAGCACCGCAACGGGCGAATATGCGAATATTACGGGCAATTTCTATTACAGCGCGGATTGCTTCTATAAGGATAAGAACGCAAAGACCTATCAGAAATTCACTCTCGGAAATATCCTCCCGTCACTCGGCTACGAATGCCACGCATTCCATAATCACGGCTACGACTTTTATAACCGCGATATGACGCATCCGAATTTCGGATACGATTGGCATGCCGTCGGCAACTGGGACGTTCCGTTCACGCCTGCATGGCCGAAGTCCGATTATGAGCTTGCAATGAATTCACTTTCATACCTCAGCCTTGAGGAGCCGTTTCATCTATACTATATGACGACCTCGGGTCACGCCAACCAGACCTTTGTGGGCAACCGTCAGGCGGCAAAGCACAAGTCGCTTGTGATGGAGGTCCTCGGCAATGATTATAAAGAGGAGCTTTCACTCTCATTTATAGCCTGCCAATATGAAGTTGAACTTATGGTAAAGGCACTTTATGATGAGTGCGCGCGCCTCGGCATCCTCGAGGATACCGTTTTCGTTCTTGCACCCGACCATTTCCCCTACAGCCTTTCGGAAAAGACTGACGGCACGAACGAACGTGCACTTGCCGAGATGTATGGACTTCCCGTCGAGGATATCTATGCAAATTTCGACCTCTACCGTGCGCCGCTGGTCATCTGGTCGGCGTCGATGGAAGGTCCCGTCGAGATCAACAAGGTCTGCTCCGCACCCGACATTCTTCCGACGATCCTCAATCTCTTTGGAGTGGAGTATGATTCCAGAGTCATTATCGGTCAGGATATCCTTGATCTTAACGCCGAGGGCTTTGTAATTCTCAACACCGACAAGGGCTATCACAATTTCGTTACGGATTACGGTGTATTTAACTTCAAAACCAAGAAGTTCATCGTAGCCGAGGGCTTCAGCGTCGATGCCGCCGCTCTCGAGACTTACGTTTCGCAAAAGAGAGATTATGCCTATAATCTGAGAACCTATTCGCCATATATCCTCGATAATGATTATTACAGAATTCTGTTCCCCAACGGATAAACCCCAACCGCCGCGTCTCCGGATGCGGCGGTTTTATATTATTAAAATTAAATTAATACTTTTATTTATAATATATATTGACATAAGCGGCAAATAAATGGTATAATAAACTATAATGGATAATTATGCTTTGAGGTTGATTATGAATAAAAGAATTTTGACATATATCGCGCTGTGTTTCTGTCTTTTGATGCTTTTCTCATCCTGCACGGGAGAGAGCGTGACCGTTGAGGCGGGCATCACCGATGCTGCGGCAATATCGGGCGTTGAGGGTTCGGAGTTTGCAGAGGACTTTGATGTTGCCACTCTTAAAACCGTCGGTAAGCACAGCGTCTCTGTTATAGTTGACGGCAAGACGAAGAAATACTCCGTTGAAGTTGTTGATACGACCGCGCCGGTGATCGAGGCGGGCGCCGTGCGCATCTATGTTGGCGACGGTGTTGCATGGAAAAAGCTTGTGACCGTGACCGATAATTCGGACGGAAAGGTTGATATCAAGGTTGATTCCTCCGGTGTTGATATCAATACCCCCGGAGTTTATAAAGCTTTTTATACGGTAACCGATGAATCCGGAAACACTTCTACTGCAACGGCTTATGTGGATGTGTCCCTCAGAGAGATCACGGAGGATATGCTCAATACCGAGATTGATAAGGTGATCGCGCAGATCATCACTCCCGATATGAATACCGAAGCGAAGGTTCGTGCAGTTTACGCATACGTTCAGGATAGCATAAATTACTCTGTTTACGCCGGTTTGTTCGATTACGTTTACGCGGCTTATACATCGCTCTTTATGTACGGCACAGGCGATTGCTACAGCTATTTTTCTGCCTCAAAGGCGTTCTTTGAGCGACTTGGAATTGAAAACGTTGATATGAAGCGCGCCGAGGGCGGTGCTGCGGGCGAGCATTATTGGAATCTCGTCAACATCGGCACAAAAGACGCGCCGAAGTGGTATCACTACGATGCAAACCCTATCAGCGGTCAGTATTCCGTCAGCGGATGTCTGCTCACCGACGCGCAGGTAGCGGCTTATGACGCTTGGCGCGGCGAGGGCTACCGCAAATATGATAAAACGGGTATCCCCGCAAGCGCGACCGAGACTATCACCTTCATTCCCGCATTAGAATCCGACATCCCGAATTAAGAGGTTAAAAATGAGAACAAATATACTTCAGTATCTTGAAGAAACCGCCCAAAGAGTGCCCGAAAAGCTCTCTTTCTCGGACGGTAAGGACGGCGTGAGCTTTGCCGAGCTTTATCGCGGAGCGCGCTCGATCGGTTCGTTCCTTGCGGAGAAAAACTGCCGCCGCCGTGCAGTTGCCGTGCTGATGGACAAGCATCCGCACGCGATAGTCACCTTTATGGGTATCATCTACTCGGGCGCATACTACGTCGCCCTCGATGCGCAGATGCCCTCGCTCCGTATGCAGATGATCATCGACACCATCGACCCCGCTTATGTCATCACCGACGAAAAGCACAGAAAGACTGCCGATGCGCTCGGCAGGGAAGTGCTGATATACAATGACATCGTTGATCATCCCGAGAATACCGCTCTGCTTGATAATATTCGCGCGCATCAGATCGACACCGACCCGATCTACGTTGTGTTTACCTCGGGCTCGACCGGCGTGCCGAAGGGCGTTGCCGCTTGCCACCGTTCCGTGATCGACTATACCGAGTCGCTCTGCGAGGCGATCGGATTCGATGAAAATACCGTTTTCGGTAACCAGACACCGCTTTATTTCGATGCACCGCTTAAAGAAATTATGCCTACGCTCAAGTTCGGCGCAACGGCGTATCTCATCCCAAAGCAGCTATTCATGTTCCCCGTCAAGCTCTGCGAATATCTGAATGAGCACGGCGTCAACACTATCTGTTGGGTAGTTTCCGCACTGACGATGATCTCCTCGCTCGGCGTGCTTGAAAAGACACCTCCGAAGAATCTGACCACAGTTTGCTTCGGCAGCGAGGTCTTCCCGAAGAAGCAGTATGAACTTTGGCGCAATGCTCTGCCGAATGCGAGATTTTTCAATCTCTATGGCCCCACCGAGGCAACGGGAATGTCCTGCTATTGGCCCGCGACGCGCACTCTCGGCGAGAACGAGCCCATCCCCGTCGGCAAGCCTTTCAAGAACACCGACATCTTCCTTATCACCGATGACGGCAAGGAAGCGCCCGCGGGCGAGGTCGGTGAGATCTATATCCGCGGTACTTGCGTGACTCTCGGCTATATCTCGAACCCCGAAAAGACCGCAGAGGCGTTCGTACAGAATCCCCTCAATGATAAATATCCCGAGCTCGTTTACCGTACGGGCGACCTTGGAAGATTCAATTCATACGGCGAGCTTGAATTCGTCAGTCGCAAGGACTCGCAGATCAAGCACATGGGCCACCGCATCGAGCTTGGCGAGATCGAAGCCGCGGCATCCACCTGCGATGGCGTGCGCCAGGTCTGCGCCGTTTATCCCGCGGAAAAAAAGAAGATCGTCCTTTACTATGTCGGCGAGGCGACCTCGGCAGAGCTTACCGCATATCTGCTCAAACTTGTGCCGAGATATATGATCCCGGGCGAATACAAAAAACTCGACGTAATGCCGCTCACGGCAAACTGCAAGATCAACCGCAAATACCTCCTCGACGAGGCAAATAAATAAAACATTAGGAGAAAGATTATGGAAAAACTTATTGAAATTCTTGAAAATCTTCACGAGGGCATCGACTACGAGACCTGCGACACTCTTATCGACGACGGCATTCTCGACTCCCTCGATATCGTAACTCTCATCACCGACATTAACGACGCTTTTGACGTTGCCATCCCGCCCGAGGAGATCCTTCCCGAAAACTTCAACTCCGCAAAGGCTCTCTGGGAGCTCATCGAAAGACTTGACAATATCTGATGAACTTTGCATCCTCCCCGTTTTTGGCGTTCCTCGCCATACTCACCCTCGTTTATTTCCTTGTGCCGAAAAAGGTGCAATGGATAGTTCTGCTCGTCGGAAGCGTGATTTTCTACGCCTTCGCGGGATTTGTCGGCTTCTTTTTCCTTCTTTTTGCCATCATCATCTCGTTCGTAACGGTGCAAATTCTCGGAAAAAGGCAGGTTGCGCTGAAGAAATATCTTGAAGATACCAAAGAAACGCTCACAAAGGACGAGCGCAAGGCTTACCGCGCGAAGCACAAGAACGGCAGTCTGCTCGTTGTTTGTATTGGTATTCTTTTGCTGACTCTGTCGCTCGTTTACGTCAAGTATCTTTCCGGATTTATAAATTCCTCGCTTTCCTTCGGAAGCGGCGCGATCTCATTCGGAAGCCTTGCGATCGAGGTAATGGGAATTTCCTATTATACCTTCATCTCGATCGGCTACATGATCGACGTTTACCGCGAAAAAGCTGCGGTCGAGCGCAATTTCTTCCGCCACGCGCTTTTCGTCTCCTTCTTCCCGCAGCTTGCTATGGGACCAATCAGCCGCTATGCAGACACGGGCGAGCAGCTTAAAGCTACTCACAGCTTCGAGGCAAAGGAAGCCTGGTGCGGACTGATTCGTATTCTTTGGGGCTTCTTCAAAAAGCTTGTCGTCGCCGATGCCATCGCGCCTGCGATCGGTTACATCGTGTCCGAAAAGCTCGGCGGGATCTATTTCATCCTGCTCTGCCTTTTCTATTCGATCAGAATATACGGCGACTTCACGGGCGGAATCGACATCGTCCTCGGCTCGGCGCAGATACTCGGCATCAAGCTTCCCGAAAACTTCAACCGCCCCTTCTCGTCAAAATCCACGGCAGAATATTGGAATCGTTGGCATATGACGATGGGAAATTGGTTCACCAACTACATTTTCTACCCGCTTTCGCTGACAAAGTCGATGCAGAAGCTCTCCAGATGGGGACGCGCGAAGCTCGGTGTTGGCATTGGAAAAAGACTTCCCGTTTATACCGCGACAATCATCACCTGGCTTGCCACGGGTCTTTGGCACGGATTTGCTTGGAATTTCGTCGTTTGGGGTCTTCTCAACGGCGTTGTTATCCTCATTTCGCAGGAGCTTAACCCTCTTTATGAGAAATTCCGCGCAAGATTCCCGAAGCTCTGGCATTCCGCGCCCTATCAGTCGTTTATGGCGGTGCGCACATTCCTTCTGATGTCGCTTATCCGCGTTTTCGACTGCTATTGCGACGTCCCGCTGACCTTCGACCGCTTTTTCAGCACCTTCTACACCTTCAATATCGGCGAGATATTCAAGGGTGGGCTGCTCGAGCTCAACGTCAGCTTGACACAGTATATCGTGATCGCCGTCGGCATCGTTGTTATGACGGTTGTCAGCCGACTTTCAATCAAGAAGCCGCTCCGCGAAACGCTTTGGGAAAAGCCCGTGCTCGGAAACGCACTTTTGGCTCTGCTTTGTATCGCCATCCTCGTTTTCGGTTCTTACGGACTTGGATTTGACGCCTCCGCCTTTATCTACGGCGGCACGTTCAATTAAGGAGGCGGCAAGATGAAGAAATTTATCAGAATTATATCTTTCGTTTGCGCTCTTTTGATCGTCCTTGGCGCAGTTCTTTACCTTGGTGCAGTCCTGCAGGATGCGCGCCTTGACAACCGCGAGGGACATCTGCTTTGCGGTTACTATGACACGACCGACCCGCACGACGTCATCTTCATCGGCGACTGCGAGGTCTACGAGGGATTCGTTCCCGCTACTCTCTTTGAGGAGTACGGAATTACCTCCTTCGTCCGCGGATCTTCACAGCAAACGGTTTGGCAGTCCTATCACATCCTCGAGGAAACGCTTGAGAGAGAAACGCCCAAGGCAGTCGTTTTCAACGTCCTCGCACTCCACTACGGCGAAACTCCGCAGGAGTCGATCAGCCGAATGTCGCTTGAGGATATGGCGTGGTCGAAGCAGAAGATAGATGCCATCCGCGCGTCAATGACGGATGAAGAATCCTTCCTTTCCTACTTCTTACCCATCTTGCGTTACCACAGCCGTTGGAGCGAGCTTGACTCGGATGACTTCAAGCACGCCTTCGATAAGCACTCCGACATCACGCATCAGGGCTATTTGATGCAGACCCACATCGACCCCGTTGATACCTCGGATACACGCCAGCCCGAAGCTATGCTTGAGGCACTTCCCGAGCGTGCAATCGAGTATCTTGACAAAATGACCGCGCTTTGTAAGGCAAAGGGCGTCGAGCTGATCCTCGTCAAGGCACCCACAAACTCGATCAGATACTATTGGTATCCCGAATGGGACGCGCAGATGGTCGCTTATGCCGAGAAAAACGGACTTGCTTATTATTCGATGATCGGCAAGGACGAGGAGATCGGGCTTGATTGGTCGAAGGACACCTACGACAAGGGCTTGCACCTCAACGTCTACGGTGCAGAGAAGGTCACGTCCTACTTCGGCAAGATCCTTGCGGAAGATCACGGACTGACCGATCACAGAGGCGACAGCGCAATTTCCGCGATTTGGGAAGAACGCATCAATTCTTATTATAATGAAAGAGGAGAAAAATAATGAAAAGATTTATCTCTTTTGCACTTGCCTGCCTGCTTCTCGTCTGCTTTGTCGGATGCGCCGGCGGCGAGACTGCGAAAAATTTCGTTTTTAAGTCGGGAGACGTTGAAATAAAAGTCGGCGGCGATGCGAATGTGACCGTACAGGCACTCGGCGAGGCGCAGAACGTTGTTGAAACTCCCTCCTGCGGAGGCGGCGCAGAGCCTGACCGCGAGTATACCTACGCGGGCTTCAAGTTCAACACCGTCAACGAAAACGGCAAGAACGTGATCGTCAAGATCGTTCTCACCGATGACAGCGTATCGACCCCCGAGGGCATTTCGATCGGCTCCTCGCGCGACGAGGTCATTGCCGCTTATGGCGAGAATTTCACCGAAAACGCAACCGGCACTCTCATCTACACCGATGGTGCTACAAAGCTGATGATCGGTATCACCGACGGCGCGGTAAGTGCTATTCATTACGTTGAAGAATAAAAAACAAGGCTGAGTCTGCTAAAAAGAGACTCAGCCTCGTTTTTTATTTATACCAATCGGGAGTTCTGCCGAAAGTGCAGAGCAGTTCATCGGCAAGCGCTTCTTCAAGCTCATCGGCGATGCCAAAACAGATTTCGGCGTACTTGGCTATATTTTCGTCGGTCCTCGGCTTTATCTCGTCGCAGCCGGGAAGGGGAACGTTGAAATTGTAACCGAATGCTCTGATATCTGCAAACAGAAACGGGGTAAAGGGCGGAACCACGAATTTCACTTCAAAGGTGTGGTTATTGCCGTTTGATTTGCGGTAGTCGTATTCGCCCTGACCGTAGGAAACGAATTTGTAGCCGTGCCGTCTTGCGGGCGCGGAGATAGCTTTCTTCGGTGAAATGCCTTTTGTAGGTGTAATATCGTCAACCGCAGATTCAAATGTACGGTCTTTTGGGGGCGGAGAATGCTCGAATTCATTGAATCTATGCGTGAATTGACCGCGCTCAAATCTCGATCTGATCTTCAGTGCGGCGGCGGTGCAACGCTCGCGCTCCGGCTTTTCGTCAACGCATTGAAGTTCTTTGTGATACGGCTTGCCGAGCGAAGAAATGATCTCCTCAAATGCAGGAGGGAGAGGTTCAAGCCGCTTGTCGTCGCCGAAACGCTCGATGCAGAAGGATACGAAATTGTATTTGTTGCCGTAATCGAATTCCTTGCGGAAACGGATATGATTCGAGTAGTATCGGGAGTTAAAAACCCCGCTTGTTTCAGTCGGAGGAACCAAATTGACCCCTGCGCCCGCGCCGTTTCCGTACCAATCGATATTGTCGAGTACGACGGTCATAAAGCCGAAATTATAGCTGTGAGGAATTTTACCGAGCAGAGTGATAAAATCGCTTTTTTCCTCATCGGCAAGGTAAATCGTACCGCCGGATAAGGTGCTTGAAAATACTTTTTCTCCGCAGTAGTGCGTAAGCGCGGGAAATTTGCTTTTGATCTTTTCGATTGCCCGATCGGTATGCGAAAAATGAAATCCGAGATCGGGATAAGCTACGCCCCTTTCATCAAGGAGGGCGGTAAGAAATCCGTAGTTTTCCTTGAATTTGATCTTGTTCAGATTAAATGATATTTCTTCAAATATGCGCATTGTTCAGTCCTCCTTTTTTAGTATATCATATTCCGCTTCATTTGTCAACAGTTGATTTTTCTCGCGATTTGTGCTATAATTAACTTATCAAACAATGAGGTTTTATTTGATGAAAAGATTCATATTATGTTTGATTGCAATATTGCTGATTACAGGGTGCGCGCCGCGGGTTCCCGAGGAAACGGCGGTTGCTGACGAGACTCAGCCCTCGCCGCCTGCTATGATCGAGATCGACGGCTCTTACACCATTATCTTCACAAGCGGTGACGCAAGCTATGAGACGGCGTATGCGTTTTCAAAGCTTTATGCCAAAGCGACGGGTATTACGCTCAAAATGAAAAAGGACACGATGACCGAGCCGACGGAGAAGGAGATCGTCATCGGTAGGACGAACAGGGAAGAGTTTTACGCCATCGACCACGACTCGCTTGTGGCAGATGCGTTTGTGCTGGCGCTTTCGGACAAGAGACTGTATATATCTGCATCGAGCACTTCGGGCTACGACGCGGCTTTTGCGGAATTCTTCCGTCAGACTATCGGAATCGAGGATATTGAAATGATAACAAAGACAGAAAAAAAGCTTGAACTTCCCGAAAACTTTGAAATGATCGGCGAGCCTTCGGTAAAACTTGAGGAAAATAAAACTGTTTCGGGCATCCCTTATTCGGTCGCGGGCGGTGAGCTCGGAGCAAGCAATTATTATAAATTCTCGGAATCCATCTCCTATTATTTCAAATCCAACGTTGGCGCGGGGTTCAATACCTATTCGATCGCTTACTCGACCGACGGTTATCTTAAAGGCGAGATAACCTATCTTTCGGGCTGCGAGGCGTGGACGGAGGAATTTTTCCTTGAACCGGGCGAGCGCGTGCAGTTCACCTCGCTCATTGATCCCGCGTTGAAGGGCGGAAAGTACGATTCTGTTGATTCGCTGAAATTCACTCTTCTTAAGGGCAAGAGCGCGAGCTTTTTGCTTGAGGATATTTCGGTTTCGACGCGTGAAATGCCCACCGAGGACGTTGCTTATATCTCGGACGGCAAATACAAGCTCGGCGTCAAGTTGACCTGGGGCGGCGGTGTTTCGTATCTCGAAGACCTCACCGACGGCGACGATTCGATCACCAATCTGCTCAACGATCACGACACGGGCAGGCTCATTCAGCAGTCCTATTACGGCACCGATTCCGCGCCCTACAAGCCCGCGAAATACGGCGAGAATATGTGGTGCTACAACCCCGTTCAGGGCGGTGATCAGTACGGCAACCGCTCGAAGCTCGTTGATTTCAATATAGCTGAGGACGGAAAGAGCATTTGGGTCAAGTGCCAACCCCTCGACTGGGCGCAGAAAAAGTCCTACACGCCGTCTTATATGGAGAATACCTACACCATTTCGGGCGGCCATATCGCGGTCGAGAACCGATTTATCGACTTCTCGGGCTACACTCATCGCGATGCACACCAGGAGCTCCCCGCGTTCTATACGATCAGCTACCTTTCCGACTTCGTTTTCTATAACGGAAGCAAGCCGTGGCAGGGTGATGCGCTGACGACAAAGAAGGACCTGAAATTCTGGGCGGGCAATTCGGATGCTTATTTTAATGTCAAATCAAAAGAAAACTGGTGCGCCTGGGTCGCCCCGACGGGTTACGGCATCGGAGTTTTCACTCCCATCGCCGAGATCCTCCTTGCGGGTAGACATCAGTATAACGGCTCCAAGGACGCGCATAACAATGCCACAAACTACGTCGCCCCGCTGATCACTTATAAGCTTCAAGCCTTCAAGCCTTTCGAATATTCCTACTATATCACAACGGGAAGCATTGAAGATATACGCGCCGCTTTTGATGCGGTCAAATAAAGGGGCTGAGTCATTAAGACATATTTTACTATTCTTGGTAAGAAGAGTGCTAAAATAACATTGCGCGGGCTCCTTTCACCACTTCCGTGGTCCCCCTTCCTCCCGGAGGAAGGCTAAATGGTGCGTGCAACCTTCATTGTTTGTGCAGCGAATTTTGCTCAAATTTATAATTTTGCATACAAAAAAGGAATATTTTATTTGAATCAATTTGCACTCGTAATAGAGTTTTTGCAGACTTTTTCAATAAAATATTCCTTTTTGATGTTTAAGGATGAAGTTAAAACGATATTCGCTGAACATCCGACGGTGTTTGTACTAACCAATCAGCCTTCCTCCGGGAGGAAGGGGGACCGCGGAAGCGGTGAAAGGAGAGCGCGCGACTTCATTTAATTGCAAATTTCACCAAGGGATAATTAATGATATTGTTAATATTTCTTTATGCAAAATATATCTTAATGAGCCAGCCCCTTGAATTTTACATTCAAAAACTTTATATAGGCGTTCCAATCTTCGCGGGAGAGGTAGTGGAGATTGTCGCGCAGGTGGTAGCCGACGTTGCCATCGGTAAAGAGATCGCCCGGTACGGGCATTCTGTCGGGGCAGACAAGTCCGCGCTCACCGAGCAGCTCCCACGCTGACGAGGCGTGGAGTGTTGTGAGAAATTCGGCGCGGTAGTCGGCAAAAACGTCCTTAAGCGCCGAGCCGACGCAGAGGAAACGCGGCGCGACGAGCGCGAGCAGAAAGCTTTGATCGTATGGTTTCGAGTCCTCGCGGTCGATAAAGGTCTTGAAATTCTCGCAGAACCAATCGTCGCTGCCCGCTTCGATGAAATCGGTGATAAACTCGCCGCAGCCGCCCTTCGATGAGCCCGCGCCGCCGTAGCCCGAATCGTTTGATATGACGGCGGCAAAGCGCTCGTCCTGCGCGCCGCACCAGAGCGCGGTCTTGCCGAGACGAGAGTGACCGATGACGGCAACGCGAGTTGTGTCGACATCCGAGCGGTACTCGATCATATAGTCAAGCACGCGGCTCGCGCCGTATGCCCACATGTCGATCTTGTTCCATTCCTCGGAGGATCGGTCTTTTGTCGTGCCGAAGTGACGGGCGATACCGTCCGAGAAATCTCCGAAATGCGCGTCATTGACCATATCGGTGTAAACAACGACGGCGAGAGCGTAGCCCGCGTCCGTGATCTCCTCGACTGGCATATAGCGGTCGGGCGCGGGACGGAAAGCAAGGTGCAGAAATACGGGCGGCTTTTTGATGTTTTTGGGGATGAAAAATTCAACGGGATAGCTCATCACACCGTGATCGGTCTCAAAGGAGAGCTTGACCTTTTCATCCCGAACCTTGCCCGCGCACATTTTTTCGTTGATCTCAAGGGTCTCACCCCACACCCTGACGGGGCACTTGGGGCTGTGTCCATATGAGTATTTTTCAAGCAAAGCGAGCATTTCCTCTCGCCGTTCGCGCCAATTTTCGCGAGTTACGTCTCTCCCGTCCGCCATTTTGAGAACGGGGAGGTAGTCTTTTTCGATAAGTTTTTCTTTCAGCGTTATCATTATAAATTCACCCTTGCCGTTCCCTCGCCGTATTCTATGCGGTCGCCTGTGCAGTTGAGACTATCGATGTAAGCGAGGTAATCTGCTGCGGAGGCAAACTGCGGTTCATATTCCTCGACTATTTTCTTTGCGCGCTCTGCGCCGTTCGAGAGAAGGAGTGAGAGCATTGAAAGCTGGAGCTTTGCGCTTGCGACACAGGCGGCTACGGGATCGACGATGTAGTAATCGTTGCCGTGCCCTGTGCCTTGTGCACCTCCCGCATAGGGGTGGATGACGGGCATAATGCAGGAAAGGTCGCCCATATCGGTGCTTCCCGAGCCAAAGCCGTGCCCTTCTTTCATTTCATATTCGGGGATCGCCGCCGCTGCCGCCTCGATGGTCAGCGCTATCATACCTTTATCGTTTTTAAGCGGTGCGTATCCGGGAATGTCGGTGATGTCGATATTAGCTCCCAGCGAGAGGGCACCGCCGATGAGCGCGCGGTTGACTTTTTTGTTGGCGTTTACGATAGCATCGAAAGTTTTGCCGCGCACGTAGCTTTCAAGAGTTACGGTTTCGGGAATTGCGTTTACCATTTGCCCGCCGTTCGTTATGATCGGGTGGACTCGGATTATGTCGGATTCCTTGAAGGTCTCGCGGATGGCGTTGACCGCGTTAAGACCGCAGTTTGCGGCGTAGAGCGCGTTAATTCCAAGGCTCGGAGCACCGCCCGCGTGTGCCGCTTTGCCCTTATACGTGATCTTTTTTGCCATACAGCCGACAGAGCCGAGCGAGGTGTGGAAGCTTCCCGAGGTGTGGATCATAAATGCGAGATCGACGCCGTCAAAAAGCCCGCGCGAGAGGAATTCGCTCTTGCCGCCCATATATTTGATCACGCCTTTTGCACGGAGGTCGGCGCGGTATTCGATCTCAAGAAGCTCCTCGGCGGGAACGGCGCAGAGGCGTATCCTGCCCGAGAATTCGTCAAGCGCGCCCTTTTCCTTGAGTGCGGCGGCAATGCCGACGAGCGCGGCGCATTGCGCGTTGTGACCGCAGGAGTGAACGGCTCCCGTCTCCTTGTCGCATTCGGGGTGCTGGGGGCAGATTATCGAGTCAAGCTCGGCGAGAACAAGAACCTCGGGTCCGGGTCTGCCCGTGTCAAGAACGGTGACGAAGCCCGTGATGCCTTCTGCGGGTGTCAATTCGTAGCCGAGGTCGGTGAAGACCTTCTTCATATAGGCATCGGTCTTGAATTCTTTGTATCCCGTTTCGGGATTCTGCCAGATGTATCTTTCCGCCGCAAGTATCAGCTCGCGGTGCTTTTCCACTGCGGAATTAAAGTCAAACATAATTTTGTACCTCGCTTTTGTTTATGTTATTATGATACCATAAATGATGGCGTTTGTCAATCATTTTTTGTGTTGGTGAGTACTTGTGAATGTTGTCCAAAAGGAGCGCCGTCTGCGGACGGCGGGGGTGACAGAGCGCAACACTTCCCTACATTCGGGAAGTGTTGACTCTATCCAAAATCGAGAAGCAGAGCTTCACGATTTTGAAGCGCGATGGCGCGAGCTTAAGCTCGCGCATTAGTCCGAGGCTCTGCCTCGTGCTCCGCGAACTTTTGAAAAAGTTCGATCAAAACTTCAACCTTTTTAATAAAAGTGGAAATTTCCGAGCAACGCGAGGAAATTCACCTCACTTCTTACCTCTTCACTTTTACTTTTTACTTCAAAAAAGGCTGATTCTCTCGAACCAGCCTTTGAATTATTTTTGTCCTGCGGATAAAAACGCCTTTGTCTTTTCGCTCTTGGGATTGCCGAAGACTTCCTCGGGTGTGCCTTCTTCCTCGATGACACCGTCCGAGATGAAGATGACGCGGTCGGAGACGTTCCGCGCGAATTCCATTTCGTGCGTGACGATGATCATTGTGCGTTCCGAGTCCTTGAGCGAGCGGATAACTCGCAGAACTTCGCCCGTCAGCTCGGGGTCGAGGGACGAGGTCGGCTCGTCGAAGCAGAGAATATCGGGCGAGAGCATCAAGGCTCGCGCGATGGCTACTCTTTGCTGTTGACCGCCCGAAAGACGGCAGGGATATTCGTTTGCCTTTTCGGTGAGTCCGACGGTTGCAAGCAGATTCTTGGCTTTGGATTCGATCGCCTCATTGCTCTCGCCTGTACCCATTCTCTTTGCGCGGAGTTTCGGCGCGAGCATCAGGTTTTCAATGACGCTGTACTGAGGGAAAAGGTTGAATTGCTGGAATACAAGCCCGAAGGAAAGCTGTGCCTCGGGTGCGATGGTGGGCTTTTCGCCCTCCTGTGCCGCGAAAACGATCTTGTCACCAACCGTGATCATACCGCTATTTGCGATCTCAAGGAAGTTGAGGCAGCGCAGGAGTGTGGTCTTTCCGCCTCCCGATGAGCCGATTATCGAAAGAACCTCGCCCTTCTTCAGCGAAAGGCTGATGCCCTTGAGCACCTGATTATCTCCAAAACGTTTGCGGAGATCTTTAACTTCAAGAATATTCATTTCGAGGTCTCCTTAATTGAAATAATCAAGCTTTTTCTCGAGCTTGCCGAAGAGGAAGGTCAGTAGCGCGGTGAATACGAGATAGTAAACGGCGGTGTAGAAGAGAGGCCAGAGAAGTCCCGCGTTCTTGATGTATCTCTGTGCGAAGTAAATGAGCTCATAATATGTTACAACGCGCGCAAGCGAGGTGTCTTTGACGAGGGTGATGATCTCGTTTGACATCGGCGGGATGATGCGCTTGACGACCTGCAAAAGCACGACCTTGAAGAAGGTCTCTCTCTTGGTCATACCGAGGACTTGCCCCGCCTCGTACTGTCCCTTTGAGATCGACTCAATTCCGCCGCGGTATATCTCGGAAAAATAGCAGGCGTAGTTTATCGAAAAAGTGATATAGACGGCGGCAACGGATGTGAGAAGCACCTGACCGAAGATCAGGCCGGGGCCATAATAGACCGTGATAAGCTGGAGCATGAGCGGTGTTCCGCGGATGACCCAGACAAAACCTCGTGTCAAGGCAGAAAGCGGCTTGAATTTTGACATCGAGCCAAAGGCGATGATGAGTCCGAGAGGGATGGAAAAAGCGAGGGTGACGAAGAATATCTTCAGCGTTTCCCCGAATCCGACCAGAAGGTCTAATGTTATATTTATAAACTGTTCCATATCCTTAAAGATTGCCCGGGTAGCCCCCGGGCAATTTTCTTTCTTTAGTTATTTATAAGAGCCTTTGCAAGAGTGAGGTCAACGATTGCGGCATCGGAAGCGCCGGAGAGAACTTCGAGAAGCGCGTCGCTCTGCGCTGTTACGCTCTTGAGACCGCTCTTGAGAGAGTCAACCGAGAGGATGACAGATTCGCCTGCGGAACCGCCCTCTGCAGCGATGCTTGCGCCCTGCAGATCTTCGAGAGTCTTGTACTTTTCAGCGTCAGCCTTCTTGATAACGGCTACCTGGGTGTTGTACATATAGGGAGCGGTGCAGTCAGCCGCAGCCTCGATGGCGTCGGTGATGGTCATACCGTTCCATACGCAGTCGATGTCCTTGGATTCAAGCGCGATAAGCTTGTATTCCCATTCGATCTCTTTGAATTCAGCGGTAACGCCGAGCTTTGCGCATACTGCACGAGCGTAGTCTGCGTCAAATCCGATCCATTCGCCGGTTTCGTCGTCCCTATAGTCCATCGGCTTGTAATCGGTGATACCGATAACGAGCTTGCCGTTTGCCTTGACGTAATCATAATCGCCGCTTCCGGTGCAAGGATCAGCCTTGGGGGTGTAGTCGCCCTTGCCGACAGCGCCAACCTCATACTTTGCCGAAAGATCGGCAAGAGTGCCGTCATTGATAAGCTCAAGGGTGATGTCCTCGACCTTTCTGGTCAGGTCGGAGCCCGAACGGAATGCAATTCCGAAATATTCGCGCTCAAGACCGAGGTCGAGTATCATAAGATCGTCATAGCTGCTGCCGCCGGAGCAGGAAACAAACGAGGTGCAGAGAAGTGTGAGAGCCACGAGTATAGCGATAAGTTTTTTCATAATTACATTCCTTCTTTCTTGATTTTTGTGATTTATCACTTTACCTTGTTAAAGTGATAAAATTATACCATCTTTTTGCGCATTTGTCAACCCCTTTTTGCAAAAAAGAGGAAAAATAATAAAAAAGAGTGGTTTGGACCACAAAATGTGATCCAAACCACAGTATCAACAGCAATCCCAGTTATACATAACGTCGGAAAAGTCGCGCGAGCGGAGCTTTTCGCGGGGGATGAAGAATTGACAGCCGCCCTCGTCGCCAAACATTATGAGAGTCTCTTCGTTGCCGGAATCATCGGGCATCGTATGGCTGACGATCTGGAGAAGGAGGGTGTCGTATTTGCGAAGCTCTACGGTCACTTCGCGCGGGTCTTCCTGCTCGAAGCAGGGATAACCGCCGATTCGGTGACCGCCGTAGCTGTTTTCTTCATAGATGAGATCGAATTCCGCGTCCTCAAGATCGTCCGAGCCGTTTTCAAGCCCTGCTTTTTTCAGCGCTGCATCGACGACGTCATCAAATCGGTAGTCGCTTGAGAGCATACTACCCATCGCGGGTGAAAGGCGGACGGGGAATGCGTGCTTTACGGGGAAATGATCGGGCAGATCGGAATCGTCGCGGAGAGAGGAGTCGAATATGTCTTCGTCCTCGTCATAAAGAACGCGGAAATCCTTTTGCGCTGCGGGTTCATCGATGTCGAGACCGTAATAATCGTTGCCCGAGATATAGAATCGCAGAACTCCGCGCTCGGGGAAATCGGGCACGCCGCGAACCTCGGAGCACCAAATTGCGGCAAGCAGGAACATACGGTTGCCCTCGCTGTCGAGCGGAACATCATTTTCAACGGGCGCACCGCCGAGGCGGGTCTTGTTACCGTCATTCGGCGCGGGAAGGCGTACCTCAACCATCGGTGCTGAAGTATCGCGCTTGATAAATCCGATCGAGCGGACTACCTCATCGCGTACCTCAACTTCTTCTCCAAAGGGATTAATACCCTTCGAGATGCTGTCAAGGACGTGCATAATGTTTTCGGCTTTTGCGCCGTTTGTCACGGCGTGCTCGAAATGCTTTTTGCTTTCATCGGTTTTGCCGAGAGCAAAATACGCAACCGTCAGCGCGGTATCCGCCTGATAGAGATTGTCTTTGAGTTCAAGAGCCTTCTGCGCGGGCTCGATGACATTTGCCCATTTGCAATCCGAAAGATAGGCTTGTGCGAGGTTATTGTAAGCAAAAGCGTTGCTTACATCGTATTTTACCGCGTTTTCGTAGCATTCCATAGCTTTGTCGTTGTGACCGAGCTTTTTATGGAGTATGCCGAGATTCGACCAAGCCTGCGAATGCTTTTCGTTGTATTTGAGAAGAGTCTCGTATTCCGAAACCGCAGCCTCGGGGCTGCCGCTGTCGGTGTAGCAGAGAGCCTTGAAGAGCAGCACGGCGGAATAGTCATCTGCGGTATTGCAGACCGTTTCAAGAGCTTCAAGAGTTTTTATGGCTGCAGAGTAATTGTTATCGTTGTAAAGCGCGAGTGCAGAGAGGAGCTTGGATTTATACTTCTTTGTATCGGGGCGGGAAAAGGCGCTTCCAATCTCCTTGGCGTATGCTTTTTCGTATATTCTGTTCGAGCGGGAAGAGCCCGTTCTTGTTATCAATTTCACGAGAGACAGTAGGAGGCCCGCAAGGATTATGGCGGGGCGCATCAAAAGGTCTGTGCTTATCTTCCAATCGTTTTTTGCAATGTCAGCAATAAGCAGACCTACCACAGCCGCGATCGCGACTGAAATTATGAGAATACCTATCCACAAAGGCAAGCCTTTTCTTTTCATTTGATTTCTCCTGTTCTTATTGGTGATTATATTATACAATAAAAGCCCCTTTTTGTCAATGAATAAATTTCCCGCCCTCGGCTTGCCGAGGGCGGGAATGGTGATTAAAGCGTTTGATTATTCGTTATCGGTGCTGCGCTTCTTGGAGAAGAGAGCGCCTGCGGTTGCGCAGAATGCGATGATTGCTGCACCGAACCAGATAACAACCGTTGAGCCGTCGCCCGTCGAAGGGTTAGGAGTCTCCGTATCCTCGGGATCATCGGTAGTCTCTTCGGGCACCTTGGTGGTTTCCTCGGGAGCAGTGGTGGTTTCCTCGGGAGCTACTGTTGTCTCTTCGGGAGTTTCGGTTGTCTCCTCAGGAGCTACCATAGTCTCTTCCGGAGCCGTGGTGGTTTCTTCGGGAAGAGTCCAGTTGTAGAACTCGATACCTGTGGTTGTTACATTCGAACGTCTGATCTTTGCAGTTTCAAGGGGAATGAGTGCATCAACCTTGACATTTGCTTCGAATGCTGTTCCTTCGAGTGTAACTGTTACGGTTACGGTGAAGACATTGGTATCATAAATGATCTTTTCGTCATCACCTGCAATCTCGGAGATCGTGTAGGTGTAGGTGCCTTCACGGTCGTAAACGAGAGTTCCAAAGTTGAAGTATCCGTTTCCATCGCTGGTCGCGTTTGCGATAACGTTTTCGCCTTCCTTCATTACGAAGTTGAATCCGCTTGTAAGAACAAGATCAAGGAAGTTGATGCCTTCGAATGTCACTGTTGCGGGAGTGAGTGCATGATTGGTGAAGACAATGTTGTCACTCTGGACGTCAGCAACAAGCTTTCCGCTTCCGTTATCGGTTACCGTAACCTTTACTGTGTATACGGTTGCGTCGTAGAGAATGTCCTCATCGTTTCCGATTACTTCGCTTACGGTGTAGTAATAGATTCCGGTCGAATCATATTCGATGGTGGAGAATGAGAAGCTGCCGTCCGCGGTATTGGTAACAGTTTCTACTACCTTGCCGTTGATGTCTCTAAGCTCGAAATGGTATGCTCCTTCGGTAAGAGTCTTGCCTTCGAGAATTTTGGTTCCGTGGAAGGTTGCTTCGGCAGAGGAAGGAATGTAGTAGTTATTGAAAACGACATTTTCTTCGCCTTCAACAGTAGCTACCATTTGTCCCATTCCATTATCAGTTACTGTAACTACAATGTTGTAGACATTGCTATCATAAGAAACCGCTTTGACATTACCGCGGATCTCACGGATAGTGTAAGTGTAACGTCCTTCCGACATATAAGTGAGAGGAGCAAAATTGATGCTTCCGTTGGCATTATTGGTAACTACTTCAACAAGGTTACCGCTGCCGGACATTAATTCAAAGCTGAATTCTCCGTTTCGGAGCATACGTCCGATGAGGTTCTTTATACCGTGAAGTTGAACTTGAACAGGAGTAGCTTGATAAATGTTGACAAATTGAATGTCACTTTGCCCTACCATCGTTGCAGTCAAAGCGCCGTTGCCGTTATCGGTTACGATAATAGACAAATTAAATCTGGTCTGATCGTAAGCTATACCGGGGATATTGTTGTTTACTTCATTTACAGAATAGTTGTAAACACCGGGAACTTTGTAAGTGAAGGTTTCGAATGCAAATGCTCCGTTTGCATCGTTTGTAGTTGTGGCGATAAGTCTGCCGGTATCATCACGAAGCTCAAAGAGGAATTCACCGGGTTTAAGATCTCTTCCCAGAAGAATTTTTGTACCCAATATTTGAGCATTTGCGATGGTGGGATTATACTTGTTGTTAAACTTAACGTTGTCTGCACCACTGACGGTAACAACGAGTTTTCCTGTACTGTCAAGGATTACATTGGCGGTGATATTGTATACTGTTGTATCATAAATGATTCCGCCTGCAGCATTATTAAGCTCCTGGATGGAATAATTGTAAGTTCCTTCTCCTGCAAAATTGAGTGTGAAGGTTATGTTGCCGTTTGCATCGTTTGTAGCAGTGTTAACGATATTACCGGTTGCGAGATCGGTTACAGTAAATGTAAATTCACCGTTGTTCAGCGCTCTGCCTTCAAGTATCTTTTTGCCGTCGAAAGTATAAGAGATAGGATCGACGAAGTATTTGTTTGTGAAGACTATTGCATCACGCTTTTCGTTTCTTACAAAGATGCTTACTTCGCTGTGGAGTGTTGCATTGATATCGGTTACAGTGATCTTGACAATATATTCGGTTTTGTCATATTCAACGTTAGGATTTGAACCTTGAGCTTCTTTTACAATGTAAGTATATTCGCCTGTATGTGCGTAGGAGATAGCATCGAATGTGAAAATACCGTTTTCTTTGTTGGTTGAAACCAGTATTGCGTTGCCATCAGTTACAAATACGTTGTTTTCTAACTTAGCACTATAAAGCTCAAATTGGAATTCACCGGGAAGAAGCTCTCTACCGATAAGATTCTTTGTTCCGCTGATAACAGCATTGCCGGGTTTGGTGAGATATGCATTGTTGAATACGATAGGAGTAAGTACAACTGCTTCAGCCCCAAGCTTACCGTTTCCATCGTCGGTTACATTAACTGTTACGGTATATACAGTTTCATCGTACTTGATGCCGGGGAGCGTACCCTTGACTTCGGATACTGTGTAGGTGTAAATACCTGCTGCGGTATATTCGATGGTGGGGAATGTGAAGTTTCCGTTTGCATCGTTCGAAACGGTCTTGTTTACTCCGTCGGTTACACCAATGATGGTGAAGCTGAATTCGCCTGCGGTGAGGTTACGTCCGGTGAGGAGCTTCTTACCGCTGATCTGGACTGTTGCTTTCTCGGAAGCATAAGTGTTCTTGAATACTACGGGAGTAGCATCAATGATCTTTGCAACGAGCTTGCCGCTGCCATCGTCGGTAACTTCAACCTTTACGTTGTAGACCTTTGAGTCATAAGTTACGCCGCCGAGGTTGCCCTGAACTTCGGAGATCGTGTAGTTGTAGATTCCTGCGGTTTCATACTTAACGGTATGGAATACGAAGTTTCCGTTTGCGTCGTTCTGAACGGTCTCGTTTACGCCGTCATCTGTGCCAACGATAGTGAAGCTGAATTCACCCGCCTTGAGAGGACGTCCGGTGAGCTGCTTGTTACCGCTGAAGATGATCTCCGCCGCGGTTGCCTTATACTTGTTGGTGAACGTGATGCTGTCAGCACCGGTAATCTTGGTGACGAGCTTGCCGTCGCCGTTATCTGTTACTTCAACAGTGATTTCATAAACTTTTTCGTCATAGGTAACGCCTGCGAGGCTGCCCTTGATCTCCTTGACTGTGTACTTGTAAGTACCTGCCTTGTCATAAGGAATTGCATTGAATACGAAGCTTCCGTCTGCATTTACCTTAACGGTCTGGCTTACGCCGGAGCCCTCAAGGATGAACTCGAATTCGCCCGCAACGATGGGTCTGCCGAGCAGCTGCTTTGTGCCGCTGAAGCGAACCTCGGTGTTTTCGGTGTTGTAAGAGTTCTTGAAGAGGATGTCGTCAGCACCTTCAACTGCAGCGATCAGTTTGCCTTCGCCGTTATCGGTTACGGTAACTTTTACGGTGTACTTGGTGTCATCATACGTGATGCCGCCCGCAAAGCCGATAACCTCGGAAACGGTGTAGGTATAAGTTCCAGCCTTATCGAAGGTGAGCTCCGAGAAGGAGATGCTGCCGTCTGCTGCATTCTTAACGGTTTCGGTATAGCTGCCGCCTACCTCTGCGATTACGAAGCTGAATTCACCATCTGCAAGAGTCTTTCCGGTGAGCTCCTTCTTGGCGTTGATGGTAGCCTTGATCGGTTCTGCAGTATAGGTGTTTGTAAATACGAATCCGTTTTCGGAGATGCTGGATTTTGCAACAAGCTTGCCGGTTGCGGTATCGTCTGTAACGGTGACGACTACTGTATAGACGGTAGTGTCATAAGTAACTCCGCCAAGATTTGTATTGACCTCGGAAATCGTGTAGGTGTAGGTTCCTGCCTTATCAAAGCTGAGAGCCTTGAAGGAGAAGGTCTTACCGGAGTTGGAAACGGTTTCAATTTCATTTCCGTTTTCATCCTTGAGGATGAACTTGAATTCTCCGTTGTTAATATCTCTGCCGGTGAGTTCCTTCTTGCCGCTGAAGACGATCTCGGACTGGCTTGCCTTATAGGTGTTGGTGAACTTGATGTTGTCCGCGCCTGCTACGGTAGCAACGAGCTTGCCGTCGCCGTGGTCAACAACTTCAACTGTGATGTTGTAGCTCGCTTCATCGTAAGTGACGCCTGCAAGAGTACCCTTAACTTCCTTAACGGTGTAGTTGTAAGTACCTGCCTTGTCATAGGAAATTGCATCAAATGCGAAGCTTCCGTCTGCATTTACCTTAACGGTCTGGCTTACGCCTTCGCCTGCAAGGATAAACTCGAATTCGCCTGCTACAAGAGGTCTGCCCTCAAGTTTCTTGGTACCCTTAACGATGACGGATGTTTCATCTGCCTTATAGGTATTGGTAAACTTGATGCTGTCAGCATTCGATACTTCAGCAACGAGCTGACCCTTGTTATCATCGGTGACGGTAACGGTTACGGTGTAGCTGTTTGTATCGTATGTGATGCCGCCGAGAGTACCGATCTTTTCGGTTACGGTGTAGGTGTAAACGCCAACCTTGTCAAAGGTGAGGGTTCCGAATGTGAAGTTCTTGCCTACGTTGGTAGCTTCAATT
>JAZSOQ010000147.1:0-22581 GCA_045537015.1 Eubacteriales bacterium | reverse complement strand
CTCCTCATTCACCGCTCCTCGCGGTCCCCCTTCTCCGCTGGAGAAGGCTGGATGGTTGGGCGATAACCGTAAACTATTTAGCGAAGATGATTTAGCGATATAATTTTGCATATCAAATTGGAATATATTATTGAAAAATTTTGCAAAAAACTCTATTACGAGCGCGAAATAATTTAGATAAAAATATTCCTCTCTGCCCAAACAAAATTATAACAATAAACGATATTCGCTGAAACTCGAAGGAGTACGAATGCACCCTCAAGCCTTCTCCAGCGGAGAAGGGGGACCGCGGGGAGCGGTGAATGAGGAGGACAACATTCCACTTTATAAAATATAGAAGCACATACAAAATTATTGTTTCTCAAATTTTCGCTTACATATCATTTTACGCATTATGCCAAAAATTTTCAACACCCCATAGTGGTAAAGTTGTCAAAAAGGTTTGAAAAGTGAAAAATGTCGTTTTGAGACTTTTTTCGCGGTCGAAAAAGGCTGTGGAAATCATTCGAAGTTTTACCTCGGTTTTCCACAACGAGCGAAAGTCGAAAAATTACCAAAAACCTCGAAAAACCGCCCAATAACGCCATTTTTGGGCAGTTTACGGGTTTTCCACAGTTTCCCCAGGCTCTACTGTTATAAATATTAAATATTATATATATTAAACTTATTTTCTTATCTTCTTTCGCGCTTGCGCGCATGAGAACGAAAAAAAATTCTTTTGTGGAAACGCCGAGAAAGTTTTCCACACATCTGATCATTTTTTAAGGAGTATTCGAGATGAAAATTATCTTTAACCGCCAGGAGCTCATCAACAGCATCGCTCCCCTGCTTTGCGCTGTTCCAAATAAAGGTCCCTTCCCCGAGGTTGAATGCATCCACATGAATGCCGAAAATCCCGGCGAGGTCGTTCTTACTTCCTTTGACCTTGAAAAGGCTGTAAGAGTTAAATGTGAGGCAACAGTCCTTGAGACCGGTTGCTATGCCATCAATGCAAACAAGCTCTTCCAGATGCTTAAGGTTATGGACGGCGAGGAGATCACCATCACCGTCAATGCAAAGCTTGAGACTACTCTCGTTTCGGGCAAATCCACTCAGAAAATGTCCGCGCTTTCCGCCGAGGGCTTCCCCGCGATCCCCGCGATCAACAATAAATCCCTCCGCTATGAGATCTCTTGCCCCCTGCTCAAGAAGATGATCGCAAAGGTCAGCTTCGCTATGGGTGTCAATGACCAGAGATACATCCTCAACGGTGCTTATTTCAGAGTCGAAGCCGATAAGCTCATGGTCGTTGCCTGCGACGGTTTCAAGATGGCAAAGTGCTCGACAAAGGCTGATATTATCAACCGTTCCGAGGACGATACCCAGGTCAGATATTCCTATATCGTTCCCGCAAAGACCGTTCAGGAGCTCTACCGTATGCTCCCCGACGGCGAGGACGACAGAGTTATGATGCATATGAGCCGTAAGTACCTCATCTGCTATTTCGAAAATATGACCTTCTACACCCGCCTTATCGAGGGTGAGTACCTTGATTACGACAGAATCATTCTCAAAACACATAAAATTTCCTTCAATATTGACCGCAATCTCCTCTTCGGTGCGCTCGAGCGTGCCGCTGTCGTTACCGAGGAGAGGATCATCGGCAGCAACCGTACTCCCGTCCGTTTCAACGTTGAGGGCGATCTTTTGAAGGTAATGGCAAACTCCTCCGCGGGCTCGTCCTACGAGGAGATCGAGATCGAGCACGAGGGCGATGACCTGACCATCTCCTTCAACAACAAGTATCTCATCGATGCAATTCGCTCCTGTGAGTGCGACCGTCTCAGAATCGAGATGTCGACGGCGATCTCGAGTATCAACATCATTCCCCTTGACCTCGAGGAGGGCAGCGACGAATTGTTCTTCCTGCTTCCCATCAAGACAATGCACTAAAATTTCATAAATGAAGGTCAAAAAAATTTGTGCCGAGGATTTTCGCAATATCGAGCGCGCCGAGGTGGAATTCTCGGACGGTATAAATCTTCTCTTCGGCGCAAACGCGCAGGGAAAGACGAATCTGCTTGAAGCGATCTGCTATTTTTCGCTCGGCAAGTCTTTTCGCGGCGCGAAGGATGCGGAATTTATCGCGTTTGATAAGCGGACGGCGAAATTGTCGCTCGATTTTGAGGATAAAGTGCGCGAGAGGAATCTCACGATTGATTTTTCAAAGGATCACGCGCGCCATATCGAGCAAAACGGCATGAAGATCTCGCGGATGAGTGAGATAATCGGTCTTTTCCGCGCGGTAATTTTCTGCCCCGAGCACCTTAATATCATAAAAGAAGGACCCTCGATGCGACGTTTTTATCTCGATGTCGCTATCTCCCAGCTCCGCCCGCTTTATTTGCGGTCGTTGCAGAGGTACAATCACATTCTCATGCAGCGAAATAAGCTGATCAAGAATGCGGAAAAGGACAGAAAGAGCTTTGACGCGACGATCGAGTTCTGGTCCGCGCAGCTTGCGGCTGAGGCGGCGAATATAACGAAGCAAAGGCTTCGATATATCGAGGCGGCTGAAAGAGAATTAAAAATCTGCTTCGATGAAATGACCGGCGGACGTGAGACTCCGAGCCTTGAGTATGATTTTTCCTTCAAGATCAAGCCCGAGGAAGCCGCGGACGCCAAACGCGCGCAGGAGATCTTCTTTTCACAGCTGATGTCGTCCCACGACCGCGAGATTTACGCGGGAGCGACGCTTTGGGGAATCCACAAGGATGACCTGACGATCCGCCTTGACGGCAAAAACGCCCGAAATTTCGCCTCACAGGGGCAACAGCGCTCGCTTGCGCTTGGACTGAAGCTCTCGGAAGCGGCAATTTCGGCATCAAATACGGGCGAAAGCCCCGTCCTTCTCCTCGACGACGTCTTCTCCGAGCTTGACGCCGAGCGCCGGTCATATCTTTGCGAGCGGATGAAACGCGGGCAAGTGATAATGACGGCGTGTTCGGATGTGGATCTGCAGAATGAGAACGTTAATGTTATTCGGGTGCAGAGCGGGAGATACAGCTCTTGACGCGCCGTCAAGTGAAAAGTGAAGAGTGAAAAGTGAAAAGTGAAGGAGAATTTTCTCGCTTTGCTCGAAAATTTTCGATTTTTTACACGTAAACAAAATTTATTTATATTGATACAATGTGTGTCGGTATAAAAATAACAATTAATTCCCTTTTGACAGAATCATGTCAGTCACACAAAATAAAAAGTACTATAATATATAAAAATTACTTTTCGGCAAGCCGAAAAGTTACCTTCATTTTGCATTTTGCATTTAACATCCTTTCATAATTTCAGAAAGACTAAATACCATGTTCCTTCACGTTGGCAACAACAAAAACATCCGCACAAAAGACATAATCGGTATTTTCGATATGGACAATGCCACGCTGAACTCGGCGATGACGAAAAAATACCTCTCGATGGCGCAAAAACGCGGCGAGGTCGAGTCGGCGGGGGATGATATACCGAAATCCTTCATACTCTACCGTGTCGGGCTTGACACGAAGGTGTGTTTCTCGACACTTTCTGCGGCTTCATTGCTTGGTAGGCTTGAGTAAATTTTTGATTAAAAAGTATCACTTGATATAATTCACAGCAGAAGCCATTATTGGCCCGGCTGCGCCGAGGTCCTTCGACTCCGCTGTGCTCCGCTCAGGATGACAGCGTAATATAATTTTTATTGATAATATAATTTGCGACTCGTAAATTCGTTTCAAGCGCTAAATGTACAAAATTTCATTACGAGATAATAAATATAATTTTACTACCAAATTTCACTACGCTGTCATCCTGAGCGGAGTCGAAGGACCTCGGCGCAGCCGGACCAACAAAAGGGTAAGCAGTAAATAAAATCAATATAAATTAATACTTTATTTTTCAATAAAAATACTTTTCGGCAAGCTGAAAAGTTACCTTCACTGATCACTGTCCACTGACTACTGATCACTCATTTTCCGCTTTTCTCACCAAAAGCACAAAATTTCACTTTAGTATTTAACATCGGATAAATCCGAAAGGAAGAATAAAATGATCGACGAAAAAATCACAAATGCAGAAGAAAAGGCGGGGGAGGTCGTGATTCCCGAGCCTGAAGAGGAAGTTATTCCCGAGGCGGAGCTTATTGAGCTCGATCCCGAGGGTAGCGAACTGAATACCGTTGTTGACGCGGCTTATACCGAAGACCAGATCCAGGTCCTTGAGGGACTTGAGGCTGTCCGCAAGCGTCCGGGTATGTATATCGGTACTACGTCTTCGCGCGGTCTGCACCACCTTGTCAACGAGATCGTTGACAACTCCATCGACGAGGCTCTTGCCGGTCACTGCGACCTGATCGTTGTCACCGTCAACCCAGACAACAGCATCACTGTTGAGGATAACGGCCGAGGCATTCCCGCGGGTATTCATCCCACACAGGGTATCCCCACTCTTGAGGTCGTTTATACCATTCTTCACGCCGGAGGTAAGTTCGGCGGCGAGGGCTATAAGATCGCGGGCGGTCTGCACGGCGTTGGTGCGTCTGTTGTAAACGCGCTTTCCGAGTGGCTCGAGGTCGTTGACGTCGTTGACGGAGTAAAATATTCCGAAAGATTCGTTCACGGTGCCGTCGACCGTCCCTTCGCGTGCCACGGTCCGGTTGGCGAGGGCGAAAAACAGCACGGCGTAACAGTCACCTTCAAGCCCGACGGCACCATTTTTGAGACTACTATTTTCGATTACGAAATGCTCCTCAACCGTATGCGCGAGCAGGCGTTCCTCAATGCGGGGATCCGCATCAAGCTGATCGACGCGCGCGGAGAAGAGCACAAGGAAAACGACCTTATGTTCGAGGGCGGTATCCGCAATTTCGTTTCCTTCCTCAACAGCCAGAAGCACTCCGACCTCGTTCACGAGGAGGTCATCTATATGCGCGGCGAAAAGGGGACAAGCCAGGCGGAGGTCGCGCTTCAGTACAATACCACATATAACGAAACTATCCTCACATTTGCTAACAATATGAACACCATTGAGGGCGGTACTCACGAAACCGGCTTCAAGGCGGCGCTGACCCGTGTTCTCAACGATTATGCCCGCAAAAACGGCATTCTCAAGGACTCGGACAAGGCTCTTTCGGGCGAGGACGTCCGCGAGGGTATTTGCGCCATCATTTCGGTCAAGCTCCAGAACGCGCAGTTCGAAAGCCAGACCAAGGCAAAGCTCGGAAACTCCGAAATTCGTGCGCTCGTTGACTCGACAGTTACGGCGCGTCTGACCGAATTCCTTGAGGAAAATCCATCGGTCGCAAGAGCGATCCTCGACAAGGCACTCGCCGCATCGAGAGCACGTGAAGCGGCGCGTAAGGCGCGCGAAATGACGAGAAGAAAGGGTCTTCTTGAGGGCTCCTCGCTTCCCGGCAAGCTCGCGGACTGCCAGACAAGGGATGCCTCGCTCGCCGAGATCTATCTCGTAGAGGGAGATTCCGCGGGAGGCTCCGCAAAGGGCGGAAGAGATTCAAAATTCCAGGCGATCCTGCCTCTCAGAGGTAAGATCCTCAACGTTGAAAAGAGCCGTCTTGACAAGGTTTATTCCTCGATCTCCGTCATCCCGATCGTTCAGGCGCTCGGCTGCGGAATCGGCGAGGATTTTGATATTTCAAAGCTCCGTTACGGCAAGATCATCCTTATGGCCGATGCCGACGTCGACGGTTCGCACATCCGTATCCTGCTTCTGACGTTCCTCTTCAGACATATGCCGAAGCTCATTGAGGAAGGCCACGTTTATCTCGCTCAGCCGCCCCTCTACCACATCTTCAAGCACGGAAAGACGAACGGATTTGATAAATACGCCTACACCGAGGAAGAGCGCGATCAGATGATGCAGGAGATCGGCAACGTTGCGGGTGTTGAGGTCAGCAGATACAAGGGTCTTGGTGAGATGGATGCCGAGCAGCTTTGGGCGACCACAATGGACCCCGAGCGCCGAGTTCTTCTCCGCGTGACTATGGAGGACGCGATGCTCTGCGACCAGACTTTCTCGCTTCTCATGGGCGACAAGGTTGAGCCCAGACGTGAATTTATCGAGCAGAACGCAAAATACGCGACCAACCTCGATATTTAAGGTATGAAAAGACAAAGAGATATAAAAATAAAGGATTTTTCGGGTATTCCCGAGCTCCCCGACGATTGCATTGACGAAGGAATGCCGAAAAAGCAGAAATTCGCGGTGCTTTCGCTCAATCCCGGCATCGACCGTGCGCTTTATCTGCCCTCGCCGATGGAGGTGGGCAGTCTCAACCGCGCGGCAAGAAGCGTGACGACTCAAGGCTCGAAGGGCGCAAACGTGGCAATTATGCTCCACCGCCTTGGCTGTGAGGTTGAATATTACGCTTTTTCGGGCGGCGAGTTCGGCGAGCTCTGCGATTCCTTTCTCACCCGCGAGGGTATCAAGGTAAATTCGGTCGAAACTCTTTGCGGAGTTCGAATGAACACCAAGGTCATCGACTCGGAATGCGTCTGCACCGAGCTGAACGAGCGCGGCGGCGTGTTCTCACCCTGTGAAACCGCGGCGCTGACGGAGATGTTTATGTCGACAGATGCCGACGTCCTCTGCTTGTGCGGAAGTATTCCACAGGGTGTGGAAAAAGATGTGTATAAAGTCTTCACGCAGTTTGCAAAATCCACAGGCAAAAGGGTGGTTCTCGACTGCGACGGCGAGGCGTTGAAGCTCGGACTTGAAGCTTCGCCCGATATTATCAAGCCGAATGAGTATGAGCTCCAGAACCTCGGCGTTTCCACAGGAATGTTTGAAAAGTTTTCAACAGACCCCGAGGAGCGTCTTCGTGAAGTCACAGAAGCTTGTGTAAAAGTTGCCAAAAGGTACGGCACCACCGTCATCTGCACGCGCGGTGCCGAGGGCGCGGTACACGCGAATCCGAAGGGCGAGGTCATCTTCCGCGAATCGATGAAGGTGCGCCTGCTCGGCTTTTCGGGCGCGGGGGACACGTTCCTTTCGGGCTACATCGCGGCGAGATTCGACAAGGGATTTACCGAGGAATATTCGCTCATCTGCGCCACTGCGGCGGGTGCGGCAAAAGTTGTTCTTGAGGGCACCGAGCTTCCCGAGGCGACCGATATCGACGAGGCGATCGATGATATTATCCACCCGAAAAATAAGGAATTGAAAGAGATCCCGATAGAAGAAACATTATTGGAAGGTATAGAACCGTGGAACATAAAGAAGATCTGTCATTCAAAAATCAAAAAATAATCAACGTTGAAATGTCGGGCGAGGTCAAAAAGTCCTTCATCGAGTATTCAATGTCGGTAATCACCTCGCGTGCTCTCCCCGACGTGCGCGACGGTATGAAGCCGGGTCAAAGGCGTATCCTCTGGGCAATGTATGAGGATCACATCACTCACGACCATCCTTTTTTCAAGTCGGCAACTACCGTCGGTAACGTTCTTGGACGTTATCATCCTCACGGTGACGCCGCGGTATACGGCACCATGGTAAGAATGGCGCAGGATTTCTCGCTGCGCTATCCTCTTGTTGAGGGTCACGGTAACTTCGGTTCGGTCGACGGCGACCCCCCTGCGGCTTACCGTTACACCGAGGCAAGACTTGCAAGGATCTCGGATGAGATGCTCAAGGACATCGACAAGAACGTTGTCGTAATGAACAAAAACTTCGACAACCGTCTTGACGAGCCGAGCGTTCTCCCCTCGCGCTTCCCGAACCTGCTTGTAAACGGCTCGGTAGGTATCGCGGTCGGTATGGCAACGAATATCCCGCCCCACAACCTCGGCGAGGTCGTTGACGCGGTTATTTACCGTATTGAAAACCCCGATTGCGACACTTTTGCGCTGATGGAGTTCATCAAGGGCCCCGATTTCCCCACCGCCGCTATCATTTACGGCGTCAACGGCATCAAGGAGGCATATCTGACCGGTAAGGGCAAGATCATGGTTCGTGCGCGTGCAGAAGTCGAAGAGGACAAGCACCGCATCATCATAACCGAGATCCCCTATGGCGTAAACAAGAGCATTCTTTGCGAGTCGATCGCAAATCTTGTCAAGGACAAGAGGATCGAGGGCATCACCGATGTCCGCGATGAATCGGGACGCGCGGGAATGCGTATCGTTGTCGAATACCGCCGCGACGCAAACGGCGAGATCATTCTCAAACAGCTTTATAAATACAGTCAGCTCGAGGACACCTGCGCGGTCAATATGCTTGCGCTCGTGAACGGCGAGCCGAAGATTTTGCCCCTTGTCAGCATCATCGACGAGTATATCAAGCACCAGGAGTCGGTCGTCACCAGAAGAACGCAGTATGAGCTCGACCGTGCTCTTGCGCGCGCTCATATCCTCGAGGGTTACTCGATCGCTCTCGACAACATCGACGAGATCGTTGAGCTGATGAAGACGTCGAAATCGATTCCCGATTCGAAGGCAAGACTCTGCGAAAGATACGGGCTTACCGAGATCCAGGCTCAGGCGATCGTCGAGATGACGCTCGGCAGACTTACGGGTCTCGAGCGCGACAAGATCCTTGAAGAGCTCCAGCGTCTGCACAAGCTCATCGAAGAGCTCCGCGCGATCCTCGGCGACATCGAAAAGGTCAGAGAGATCATCAAGGACGAGCTTTCCGAGATAAAGAGAAAGTATGGCGACGCGCGCCGCACCGAGATCGTTGAGGCGGCGGATGATATTCTGCTCGAGGACCTCATCGAAAAGCACGATTGTGTCATCACCATCACACATTCGGGCTACATCAAGCGTCAGCACGCGGATACCTATTCGGCTCAGAGAAGAGGCGGCAAGGGTATCATCGGTATGGCGACGAAGGAAGAGGACTTCATCGAAAAGGTAATGGTTATGCACAGCCATTCGAATCTGATGATGTTCACCTCGAACGGCAAGGTCTATATGCGCAAGGCGTATATGATCCCCGAGGCGGGCAGAACCGCAAAGGGAACGAATATCGTCAATATTCTCGAGCTCCAGCCGGGTGAAAAGATCACCACGGTCATCGAGGTCGATAATTTCGATAATTCCGAGGAAAGATTCCTCACAATGGTCACCAAGAACGGCGTTCTCAAGAGAACGAAGCTCTCCGAGTTTGAGTATCAGCGCAAGGGCGGCAAGATCGCGATCGGTCTTGACGAGGGCGATGAGCTCATCGGCGTGCTTCTCACCGACGGTCACAAGGACATTATCATCGCATCGGCTTCGGGTAATGCGGTCAAGTTCACCGAAGAGGGCGCAAGAACGATGGGACGTACCGCGCGCGGCGTAATCGGTATCCGTCTCCGCGGCGATGACCGCGTTGTCGGCGTAGTTGCGACCGAGGAAGGCAAGCACTTCCTGACGATCACCGAGCTCGGCTACGGCAAGAGAACAGAATTCTCCGACTTCCGTTTGATGAAGAGCCGCGGAGGTATGGGCGTAATGTGCCACAACGTCACCGAAAGAACCGGCCGCGTTGCAGGCATTGCCGCAGTCGGCGAGGATGACGATATTATGATCATCACCGACAGCGGAACCATCATCCGTACCGCAGTCGACAGCATCCCCGTCTACGGCAGAAGCGCCGCCGGCGTAATCGTAATGCGAGTCTCCGAGGGCCAGACCTGCGCGGGATTCACCACGGTTCCCAAGGCGGAGGAAGATGACGCGATTGAGGGAGAGGAAGAATAATCTCGCTTCGCTCGAATGATAATCCGCCTTCGGCGGAATGATAATCTTGCTTCGCAAGAATGATAATTCGCCAAAAGGGCGAAATGAAGGTGAATTTCCGCCCGAATGGGCGGAAATTTTCCATAGATATTGATCTATTGCTTTCGGTATTAAAAGAAAATAAATAATAAAATCTCAGATATTTTGAAGCAAAAACTTCTCAATATCCGAGATTTTTGTGTTTTTTATGGGGAATATTGTTGGAATTTTGTGATTATATATTCTTGACAGCACCGGAATTTTGTGATACAATATATACAGTACATTTTTCGGGAGGTTCTTATGGATAAAAAATTATTAAAAAGAAAGATCGACAATTTTCTGATCGAGTGGAAAAATAACCCCGAGCGTATGCCTTTGATAGTCAAAGGAGCAAGGCAGATAGGAAAAACCGAATCGATCCGACATTTTGCGTGCAATAATTACTCCCACTTGGTAGAAATTAATTTTATTCTTCAAAAACAATACAGGGATATTTTTGACGATGGTTTCGAAGTTGACACTATTCTTAAAAATATCTCTTTCAAAAATCCTGATTTTGAATTTATTCCCGGTCAAACTTTGATTTTTTTTGACGAGATTCAAGCGTGTATTAATTGTGCGACAAGTCTTAAATCCTTCCGTGCCGACGGGCGTTTTGACGTTATTTGCTCGGGTTCTATGATGGGTATAAATTATAATGAAATAGAATCCTACAGCGTTGGAAATAAAGAGGATTATGAAATGCATTCTATGGATTTCGAGGAATTCCTTTGGGCAAAAGGATATAAACCCGAACAGATCGAAGATCTTTACCGTCATATGATCACGCTCACCCCATTTTCGCAGGTGGAATACAATGTTATGCTCGAAAATTTCAGAGAATATATGATCCTCGGCGGAATGCCGGCAGTTGTTAATTCATTTGTTAAAAACAAAAATTACAGTGGAACCCTCAGGCTTCAAAGACAAATTCTGCTCGACTATGAAGAAGACATAACAAAGTACGCCGCCGGTCTTGACCAAGGAAGGATACTCAACATTTACAGAAGAATTCCGGTATTTCTCGGTAAAGATAATAAGAAATTTCAAATATCAAAGGTGGAACGCGGAGCGCGCACAAGGGAGTACGTTGGCACTGTTGAATGGCTGACAGATGCTGCCATTATCAACGTTTGCCATTGTATGTTGTACCCGGAACTTCCGCTCAAGGGCAACTACAATCCGGATAATTATAAGATCTATTACAGAGATACCGGATTGCTTATTGCGTCCCTCGACGAAGAGGCGCAGGAAGATCTGCGTTATAATAAAAATTTCAACACCTATAAAGGTGCGATATATGAGAATATGATTGCAGATATGCTTGTAAAACAAGGTTATTCATTGTTTTTTTACCGTAACGAAAAAGGTACGCTTGAAATGGACTTTTTTGTTCGTGATGCGAATTCCCTTATTCCCGTTGAAGTTAAAGCCGGCGATAACGCGACAGCTTCCCTGAATAATCTTATTAATGACAATTCATATGGTGAAATAAAATACGGTATCAAATTCGGCAACAAGAATATCGGCTTTAACGATAAGTTTTACACCTTCCCTTACTTTCTCGCATTTCTACTCAAACGGTTTCTTAAAGAAAAAGATAACTATTAAAATATAAGAAGAAAAGGCTGCTTCATTGAATGAGGCAGCCTTTTGTAGTTCAATTATCGCTAAAACAGCATCAAGTGATACAAGCCAAAATTATCAGCCCGCAACTTTCTGTCCACTGTCCACTAATCACTGTTCACTTCTGACCGGCAGCCACGCGGCGATGTCGCTTTGCCAATCCTTTCCGGCAGATTGGTAGTCGATTAGGTAGAATTTTTCACCATTTTCGGCGGTGAATTCGAGTTTCAGGGTGTGATTTTCGTCTTCGCAGACCTTATAATCGAGGTTTTTGAAGCTGAATGTGCTCTTTGCGTCCTTGCCGAGGGAGGAATCGGCGGCGAGGGTGATGGGGCCGCGGGAGAGTGAGATGTAGTTGTCATCTTCGGGGTAGTGGCGGACTGGCACGGGCGGCTTGCGGATGCCGCAGGTGTCGATGTAGAGCACGTCAAGATCCCATTTTTCGGGCAGAGTCGTTCGGATCGACATATCGAGCTCGAGGGTGATCTCGGTCTCGCCGCGGCGGATATGATGCGTCGCGTAGCCGTCTTTTGCCTTGTTTGCGCCGTTCTGCGACCACTCGGGGATGCGGAGCTTGAGGCAAAAATCACATTCCGAGGTAATTGCGAGCTTAATTTTGCCGTCCGCGGGGTATTTTGTTTCGGTTTTGATCGAAATTTTACCGCGCTCGGTTGTGATCTCGTTCTCGCCCTGCTCGTAGAAATTCACAACGACACATCCGTTATTTTCGATAATCGCGTGTTTTGCAAAGATTCCGACACCCGCCGCGCCGATGCAGACGCAGCAGCCGTAATATCTGCCGTCCTCAAGGATCTGGAAACCGCCGACTTTACGCCCGCGCTTACCGGGAATCAGCGGCGAATAGCTGTCAAAGGGCAGCGGGACGGGCACCATTTTGTCGAGCATTCCGATCTTTTCGAAGCGCTCGCGGATGTAGCCGTCGGTGCTGATGTGCATCTGCTCGTTGAGCGAGCCGAGGTAGGCGTTGTAGAAGGAGTGCTCGATCGCGTCGATGAAGGCGGAGTCACCCGTCAGCATATAAATGCGCGAGCAGAACTTCATCCAGGTCACGGTCACGCAGGTCTCCTGCATAATTCCGTCATAAAACTGCGTCTGGCGGGTCTTTGTGTGGTCGAAAAGCTCGTGCGTGCATCCCGAGGAGCCGATCACGGAAATTTCGCTCTCAAGAACCGCCTTCGCAAAATTGACCACCGAGGTCTTGTATTTTTCAATTCCCGTCGCGTAGTAAAATTCAAGAAGTCCCTCGAAGCAGGACATCATCTCGTAAGCCTTCGCCACGCCGTATTGGTAGGGCTTGAGCGTGTTTTCGTAAGCGAGCTCGAAAACGTTGATCTCGCTGCCGCCCGATTCAACGATGTAGGCGCAGAAATCGAAATACTTTTTCTCGCCCGTGAGGTTGTAAAGGCGCACCATCGGCTCGAGGATCGACGAGGAATTGAGTCCAAGCCAGTGCTTTGTTGCCTTGTTGATGTGAATTTTTCCTTCCTCTTTACCTATATGCGCGATGATGTAGTCGGCGGCGAGGCTGATGAAGGAGATAATTTCGGATCTCAGAGCCTCATCGGGGCAGATCTCGAGGAAATATTCCATACCGAGAATGACGTATTTGCGGCACCAAAGGTCCCAGGCGCGGAATTCGGTTTCCTTCGTGAAGGAAGAAATTCTGCCTTCCTCATCGATTACGGAGAGCATGTCGCGCACGGTTTCGGTGAGGATGTCGAGGAGCTCGGCGTTACGCGAATACTCATAAACGAGCACCGCGCCGCGCATCATCTTGCCCCAATACTCGCCGCGCCAACCGTTGTTGACACCGTCAATGGGACGGCGGAACTGATCGACGAATCGGCGCCACATTTCGCGGTCGGAGAGCTGATTTGAGGTCAAAAACGTGACCGCGCGCTCGGTCAGACCGGTGTAGTTTTGTTTTATGTTAAGATACTTCATAGACGTACCTCCGGGGGTTTTTTATAATTATAACTGTTTTTGGGGAGGATGTCAAGGGGGAAGAGTAATTTATCTCGCTTCGCTCGAATGATAGTCGGCTTACGCCGAATGATGATCCGCCTTCGGCGGAATGATAGTTTGCCTTCGGCAAAATGAAGGTAAATTTCCGCACGCGGAAATTTTCGAACAAATAAAAGACAACAGCCGGGGGAAAGTTTTGATCGAACTTTTTCAAAAGTTCGCGAATTCTTAAGGCAGAGCCTTAAGTCGCGCTCCGCAGAGCGCGAAACTCCCTTGCGCTTAAAACGGGCGGCGCCCCTGCCGACCGTTTTGAAGGAGTAAAATCTTCCCTTTAGGGGAGATTTTCGCTCCTTCGCGCTTTGAACTGACTCCCCACCCAACCCTCCCGCTTGCGGGAGGGCATCATTTTATACCGCAGACTTTATTATTTCAGTGTTCTGAATCAATATAATATTTACCATAAATGCTTTTTGTTCGCCCGCGACCGTTCATTACGTATCAGAATCCCAATTTATGAAGCAGATTTTCAATTTCGGTTGCTTTCAACACCTTCCCCATTGACACGACCTTATCGTTCACGACTACGGCAGGAAGGCTCATCACGCCGTATTCCATTACCTTGGCAAGATCGGTGATATACTCGACCTCGGCATCAAGATCTAAATGCTTGACCGCTTCCTGTGCGTTTTCATATTGCTTGTGGCAGGACGCACATCCTGCGCCGAGAACCTTGATGCAGAGCTTACCGCTACCGCAGGAGCAGGAGCTGATCTCCACATCCGTTACCTCACTTGTCGGGCAACCGCAGCTGCAAGCACAAGCAGGTGCCTTTACCTCATCATTTTTCTTCCTTCCAAAGAGTGCCATAATATTTACCTCCAATAATTTTTTTAGAATGCTAACCAAAACATATACAGTCCGATGATCAAAATAGCTGTTCCCATTACGTATTTGAGAACTGCCGCCACGGTCTTATACCTTGCGCTCTCGTTGATCTTGCGGACAAATCCGACCGACGTGCCTGCCGCCATAACGAGCGCACTGTGACCGATAGAATACAGGAGCATCAAGAGAATGCCCCACAAAAGATTTCCTTCACCTGCAACGATGGCGAGAAGCGCTATCAGCACGGGCGTTGAGCAAGGCGAGGAGAAGATGCCGCCAAGGATTCCTGCAAGAAATGCACCGATCATTCCTTTGCGCTTATTCTTTCCCACAAGGTTTACCGAGGGGATGAAATTGAAAATCCCGAAGGTCTGCAAGAACATCAGCACCATCAGCATACCGAGAATGATGTACCACACGGGAGAGGACGTTCCCATCAGCTTACCTGCCGAGGTTGCGATAATGCCCATCGTCACGAATGTCAAGGCTGTTCCGAGTGAGAACACGGCAGAGTAAAAAAAGGCTTTTTTCGTGTTCTTTTCTCCTACACCGCCAACGTAACCGATGATCAGCGGAACGCTTGAAAGTGAGCAAGGCGTGACCGAGGTCAGCACACCTGCGACCAATGCAAGCATGGGTGCAAGCCACACGTTATTCGCTATGACCTCGGCTATTTGTGAGAGCCAAGCGTCAATCATTTATTCCACCCCCATTTCTTCAAGGATCGCCCTCATTTCATCTTCGGCCAGACCGCCCTCGTGAACGGTAAATCCGTTATAGAGCTTAAAGCCGCCGATCTGTTTTTTCAGGCTGTCGCTCGGAACGTAGGGCGTTCCGTCAGCGTTGAAGAACACTTGCGACGGAATGATCTGAATCGGCACGTTATTTGCCGCGCTTCCGTATTTCCACACATCCACGAACTTGATAAATGCCTTGTCCTTCATTTCCGCATTCATCGTTTTGAGGACGGGAGCCATCTGCTTACAAGGAATACACGAGTCCGCACCGTAGTCCACGATGACGGGCAAGCCGTACTCCGCAAGAGCCGCAAAGTCGATCTCGGTAGTTGCGTTCAGACCGAACAGCTCGTCGGGCAGGTTGGGAGCATCTTCTTCGGATGCGTTCTTTACGATAAATATGACTGCTATCGCCGCCACGATCAGAACGGGAACGAGGATCTTCAGCCATAGCATAGTATCTTTTTTCTCGGGCTGCTTCTTTGTTTTTGTTGCCATAATCTTTACCTCCGTCAGATGATCAAGGGTTGAATGATATTAAAGAAATACCCCACAAGGATAATTCCAATCGTGCATATTGCGATAAATATGCCGAGCAATTTCGGCTTTACTGCCTTGCGAAGCATAATGATAGACGGGAGCGACAAGGTTGTAACGCCCATCATAAAGGACAGAACAACACCGAGAAGTGCACCCTTTGCAAGCAGAGCTTCGGCAATCGGTATCGTGCCGAAAATATCCGCATACATAGGAGCGCCTGCAACTGTGGCGAGGATAACGCCAAAGGGGTTATTACCGCCAAGTGCGCCCACGATCCATTCTTCCGGTATCCAATTATGAATGATTGCGCCGATGCCTACGCCAACGAGAACGTAAGGCAGCACCTTTTTGGCGGTGGATAGCACCTGCTCCCAAGCATATTTGATACGGTCTTTGAAACGGAGCTTTTCGCTCTCGACTTCAAGGCTCTTTGCGTTCCTGATGAAGTCCTCGACTTGATTTTCAAGATGGAGGTTTTCGATCAGCGTACCGCCAAGCACGGCAATCACAAGACCGAACAGAACGTAGAGAGCGGCGACCTTCCATCCGAAAATGCTCATCAGAAGCACAAGACTTCCGAGATCGACCATCGGAGAGGAAATGAGGAAGGAGAACGTAACGCCAAGCGGAAGCCCTGCACTTGTAAATCCGATAAACAGCGGAATAGACGAACACGAGCAGAAGGGCGTGACCGTACCGAGCATCGCACCGATGATATTTGCGCCGATGCCGTGAAACCTTCCGAGTATCTTTTTTGTTCTTTCGGGTGGAAAATAGCTTTGAATGTAGGATATGACGAAGATCAGAAAGCCGAGAAGGACGAATATCTTGATCACGTCGTAGATGAAGAACTGAATACTGCCACCGATACGGCTTGTAATATCAAGACCGCAAAGAGAAAGAAGCCGTCCTATCAGCTCATTCAGCCATTTCATACCGAGGATTTGGTTCTGTATGAAATCCCATACCTGTTGCATAATTACCTCCAATTACATTTATATATCTATATGTATCGATATGTTGATTTTGTTTATAGGTCAGCCTGCGGCGGATCTCATAAGCGGTAATTTATCATTCAAATTGCCGCCTCGTGAAATATTCCTTGCACTCTGAAAGAGTGCATTTCACAAGTGAAAACGGAATATTTCCAACAAAAATCCAAAGCCAATGACTGACCTAAAAAACTTATTTCTTGCAGCTATCACATTTCTTGTAGGAGCAAGCAGTTTCGGGAGATAGTGTGTAGCGGTCGATCAAGGCACGAAGTTCTGCAGATCCTTCAGCCGAGAGCGAATAGTGCATCCATTTACCTTCCTTGCAGGCGTCGACAAGTCCTGCATCACACAGTATGCGCATATGGTGGGAAAGGGTCGACTGTCCAATCTTGAGTTCTTCGAGCAGAGCGCAACCGCACTTCTCGCCTCTCATCAGAAGTTCCATGATCTCCAAACGGTTATCGTCGGCAAGAGCCTTGAATACCTTTATCCCCTCGTTATGCTTGAATGCCATTCCGCAATACCTCCTTACAACACATCGATGATTATAGATATATTATAACACATACTTCGATACTTGTCAATATGTTTTCTGAAAAAAGCTTGACCAAAACTTTGGTCTTTTTTATTTATCAAAAACGTAAAACGTGAATATTTTTCCCGCGCGAGAAAAATAATAATTACAAACAACGAAAGCGAAGGTAATTTGAATGCAAAGCTTTGATTATACACTCGGCTGCGTTGGCGGGCTTCATGCGCGGCCTGCGGGCGCGATCGTCAGCGCGGCTAAACACTTTTCGTCGGATATTCTGATAAGAAAACTATCCCCCGACGGAGCAAAGGAGGCGGACGCGAAACGGCTCATCTCGCTTATGAGCCTCGGCGCGCGCAAGGGCGATACCATAACCTTCTTCATCAACGGCCCCGATGAGCGCGAGGCGGCGGAAAAGCTTCACAGCGTTTGCCGCGAGAGTGTGGGATGAGCGAAAGGCTCAAAAAAGCAGTGCAGCCAAACACGCGCCACAAGGTCATTTACGGGATAGGAATCGGAAATTCGGTCGGCTTTGGGCTGCTTGATTTTCTTGACAGAGAGGAAAAGAAGGAAAAAATCACCGAATTTCTCGGCGAGGAGCGCGAAAAAAGGAGCTTTTCTGCGGCTCTCGACCGTGCAAAAGAGGAAAGCCGCGAGCTTTATCGCAAAACGCTCGCAAATGCGGGTCGCGAGGCGGCGGCGATCTTCGAGATACACGAAATGCTCCTCTCGGACCCCGATTTCGTCGATTCGGTAAACGCGGCGATAGAATCGGGCACACCCGCGGCGGAGGCGGTGCTCTCTGCGGGCGAGTCGCTTGCCGCGATCTTTGAGAGGCTCGACGACGAGTATCTTGCCGCGCGCGGGGCAGATATGAGGGACATCGCAAAGCGCGTTTACTCGGTCATCGTGGGCAAAAGTGAGGCAAAACGCGCCTCGGGCGAGAAGATCATACCGATCTGCCGCGATCTTTCGCCCGGTGACACGGCAAATCTCGACACCTCGGGCATTGCGGGATTCGTCACCTTTTCGGGCTCGGTCAATTCGCACACCGCGATCCTTGCGCGCGCGATGGACATCCCTGCCCTCGTCCGCGCCGAGGAGATCGGCGAAGAATATCACGGCGCGCCCGCGATAATCGACCCCGCCTCGGGCTGTCTTTTCATCAATCCCACGCCCGAGGAAATGCTTCGTTTTGCCGAAAAAAAGGAGAAAGTAGAGGCGGAGGCGAGCCGTCTGCGCACTCTGACCGCCCTGCCCGCTGTCACGAAAAGCGGCAAACGGATCGCGCTTTATGCCAACATCGGCTCGCCGAGCGAGGCAGGGGCGGCGCACAAAATGGGAGCCGAGGGCATCGGGCTTTTCCGCAGCGAATTTCTCTTCATCGGCAGGGAAGATCTGCCCACGGAGGAGGAGCAATTCGAGGCGTATTCCTCGGTCGCGCGGCTTTTTGAGGCGAAAAACGGCCCCGTCGTGATAAGGACCCTTGACATAGGCGCGGACAAGATCCTGCCCTCGCTCTCATTCGGCGAGGAGGACAACCCCGCTCTCGGAATGCGCGGGATCAGGCTCTGCCTTGCCAAGCCCGAGGTCTTCCGCACCCAGCTCCGCGCGATCCTGCGCGCCTCGGCGTTTGGTAAAGTCGCAATTATGCTCCCTATGGTGACGAATATCGAAGAAATCCGCCAAACGCGGCGTATTTTATCCGAGGAAAAGAACCGCCTGCGCTTCGAGGAGGTCGATTTTGACGAAAACATCGGGCTTGGAATCATGATCGAAACGCCCGCGGCGGCAATAATGGCGGAAACTCTTGCGGGCGAGTGCGACTTCTTCTCGGTCGGCACGAACGATCTGTTTCAGTACACGATGGCGGCGGACAGGCAGAATCATCACCTTTCCTATCTTGCAGAGGGCGACGGTATCGAGCCCGTAGTGCGGCTGATCAAGCTCGCGGCGGAGGGCATCCACGCGGCGGGCGGCGACAAATGGATCGGCATTTGCGGCGAAATGGCAGCAGATGAGAATCTGACCGAGCTGCTGATCAACTCGGGAATCGACGAGCTCTCAGTCTCGCCGCCGTATATTGCGAGGGTGAAGGAAAAGATTAGGAGTATTGATTGATCCGCTTCGCGGAATGATAATCTCGCTTCGCTCGAATGATAATCACGCTTCGCGTGAATGATGATCTGCCTTCGGCAGAATGATAGTCCGCTGCGCGGAATATTAATAGGAAAATTTCCGCCGAGGCGGAAATTCACCTTCATTTCGCCGCAGGCGAACTATCATTCGGCGTAAGCCGACTATCATTCGCGCTTCGCGCGATCATCATTCACGCGAAGCGTGACAGAAAGGAACTAAAAAAAGATGAAATATTCAATATTTTCTCCCTGTAATGGCGAGATCCTCTCTCTCTCTTCCGTTCCCGATGAGGCGTTTTCCTCGGGGATGCTCGGCGAGGGATTTGCCGTCAAGCCGAGCGGGGAGACGGTCTCGGCGCCTGCGGGCGGTGTGATCGGAACGGTCAGCGAAAACGGGCACGCGTATTCGATAGCGTCCGAGGTTGGCGATCTTTTGGTGCACATCGGCGTCGATACGGTGCATCTTGAGGGAGCTTTTGAGCCGATGGTGAAGCCGGGTCAGAAAGTTGAGGCGGGACAGCCCCTTTGCCGCGCAGATTTCGAAAAGATCCGCGCCGCAGGGCTCTGCGATTCGGTCATCCTTCTGATAACCGAAAAAAGTGTCCCCGGTGAGGTGAAAATTCAGAAGGGAACCGTTCGCGGCGGCAAGGATGTGGCGTTGTATTTGAAGGATTGAGCGATTATTGCGAGTGTTTTATGGTTGATCGATAAACGATATTCAGAAAGATACGCGAGATTTAAAATCAGCCTTCCCCGGTGGGGGAAGGGGAACCACGAAGTGGTGAATGAGGCGTTTTAATAAGATATTGTTTTTCGAGCGCAAGCGAGAAAATCTTCCCGATTAACCAATGAAAAAGATATATCTTAAGCAAATTTTGCAGATATCCATAGCATGACATTATTTTGCAATCCAAATACAGAACAAGACATTTAGTTATCTATCTTTTGGAAGATTTTCGCTAACGCGAAAAACTGTATCTTATCAGGCGCCTCATTCGTCACGCTCTCGCGTGCCACCTTCCCCCACCGGGGAAGGCTGGGAATTAGTGCTATCCGCACATTTGTACAGCGAATAATATTCAATACAATAATTGAGTTGGTCAAAGAGGAATATTTTATTTGAATCGCTTCGCGATAAAACTCGAGTATGTGGGCTTGTTATCATATTTTTCTCAATTAACAGTAGAATAATCATATCGCACCCAATAACGGTGAATATTAATAAAATATTCCTCTTTGACCAACAAAAGGTTATATACTAAACGATGCCCGCTGAAATGCGAGGAACCGTGAACCAACCAATTAGCCTTCTCCCGGATCTTGGGAGAAGGTGGCGCGTAAGCGACGAATGAGGGGTGGCGGAGTCTGTGCCGCACATCAGACAAGCGCACTTACTTTGATAAACTACACCCAGAACGCTTTGTTCGCACTTGCTTTCAATTATTAATTATTCATCATTCATTATTCATTATTCATCAATTATCCGGATCGGTCAAATGAATAATGAATGATGAATAATGAATAATGAATAATGTTTGACCCACAGAGAAAATACTTAATGGTAAAAGAAAGGATTTATCTTAATGAACGCAACAAAAACTGTGCCCGAGAGGCGGGATTCGAGGCTTTTCGGGGTGCTTCAGAGGGTCGGGCGGTCGTTTATGCTCCCGATCGCGCTTTTGCCGATAGCGGGATTGCTGCTCGGAGTCGGCTCGTCGCTGACGAACGCGGCAATGATCGAAAGCTACGGGCTCGAAAATATCCTCGGCGAGGGCACGATACTCAATTCCGTCCTTCGCGTGCTTTCGGCGGTCGGATCGATAATTTTTGACAATCTGCCGATAATTTTCGCAATGGGAGTCGCGCTCGGTATGGCTGAAAGCGAAAAAGCGACCGCAACGCTCTCCGCGGCGATCGCTTTCTTCGTAATGCACGCAACGATCTCGACACTGCTCGACATCACGGGCAAGGCGACGGACGGCAGCCTGCACGAGGGAAGTATCGCGCAGGTCGTCGGTATCAACTCGCTGCAGATGGGCGTTTTCGGCGGAATCATCGTCGGACTCGGCGTCGCCGCGCTTCATAACAAATTTTATAAGATCAAACTCCCCACCGTCATTTCCTTTTTCGGCGGAACGAGATTCATTCCGATCATTTCGACCGTCGTTTACGTCGTCATCGGCGCGATCATGTTCTTCATCTGGCCCTTTATTCAGGAGGCAATCTTCGCGCTCGGCAACCTCGTGCTAAATTCGGGATATATCGGCACGGCAATTTACGGTTTTATCGAGCGAATCCTCATCCCCTTCGGACTTCACCACGTATTTTACCTGCCTTTCTGGCAAACGGGCGTCGGCGGAAGCGCGATCGTGGACGGAAATCTCATCATGGGCGCGCAAAATATCTTCTTTGCCGAGCTCGCGAGCCCCGCGACCGAGGTATTTTCGGTGTCCGCGACCAGATTTATGTCGGGTAAATTCCCATTTATGATCTTCGGACTCCCCGGCGCGGCGCTGGCGATGTATACCACTGCCAAGCGCGAAAAAAGGCGCGTCGCGGGCGGACTTCTGCTTTCGGCGTCGCTGACGGCGATGCTGACGGGAATCACCGAGCCGATCGAGTTCACCTTCCTCTTCGTCGCACCCGTGCTCTACCTTTTCCATTCGCTCTTCGCGGGACTTTCCTATATGTTCACGCACGTGTTCAATGTCGGCGTCGGAATGACTTTCTCGGGCGGAATCATCGACCTTTTGCTGTTCGGAGTGCTTCAAGGCAACGAAAAAACGCGCTGGATCGCGATAATTCCGATCGGAATCGTCTATTTTATCGTATATTTCCTGCTTTTCAGATTTATGATCAGAAAATTCGACTACGTCACGCCCGGCAGAGAGGATGACGGCGAGACGAAGCTTTACACGCGTGCCGACTATAACGAGAAAAAGCGCGCCGAGGTCGCGGGCGAGCCCGAGATGAGCGCGGCGGATGTCGGACTTGAAAGCACCTCGTCACTCATCGTGCGCGGACTTGGCGGCAAGGAGAATATCAAGAACGTCGATTGCTGCGCGACGAGATTGCGCGTGACGGTCAAGGATTCGGCACTCGTCACCGATGCACTGCTCAAAAAGAGCGGCGCCGCGGGCGTAATCAAACGCGGAAACGGGGTGCAGGTGGTGTATGGGCCGCAGGTGAGTGTGATTAAGAGTGAGCTTGATGATTTTTTGAGGGGGTGAATCTCGCTGCGCTCGAATGATGATCTGCCTTCGGCAGAATGATGATCCGCCTTTGGCGGAATGATAATTTGCCTTCGGCAAAATGAAGGAGAATTTCCTCGCTGTGCTCGGAAATTTTCGATTAAATTAAAGACAACAGCAGCGG
>JAZSOQ010000091.1:0-2870 GCA_045537015.1 Eubacteriales bacterium | reverse complement strand
GATGAGGGGACACCCAGAAAGCTTTGTTCGCACTCGTTGATTTATTTTAATTGGAAATTTCCGAACAGCGTGAGGAAATTCACCTCACTTCTTACTTCTTACCTCTCTTCGCCTTCACCCATATCGGGGTTGGATACGTTGACGACGGAATTCTCTTAAGTTGACAGCATTGCCTCCGGGAGGAAGGGGGACCGCGGAAGCGGTGAAAGGAGAGCGCGCAACTATCGGTTAGCTCAAATAATATCTATGTTAATTGAGCTCCCTTTTCATTATTTTAAGCAAAACTTTGTCTCTTCTGCACAATTTTCCCCTCCCGTTTTTGTGCAGTACGACAAAAATATAAATTCCTTTCAAAAAAGCGTTACGAATTCGGGGCAAACTGTTTCTTATAGGATGAAGGGACTTTGAAAGGAGTACTCAGATGGATGACAAGAAAATAATCGATCTGTTCTTTGCCCGGGACGAGAACGCGATCGCAGAGATCGAGAAAAAATACGGCGCGCTTTGCCGTTACATAGCCGGAAATATTCTCGATCAGCGCGAGGACGTCGAGGAATGCGTCAGCGACGTCCTTCTCGCACTTTGGAATGCCATCCCGCCCGACCGACCCGAGGATCTTCGCGCCTACGTTGGCAGATCCGTCCGAAACCGCGCCCTCGTGATCTCGCGCGACACGAACGCATGGAAGCGCGGCGGACGCATCACCCTTGTGGGCGAGGAATATCTTTCAATTCTTGATGACGGAAGCGACCTCGCCGCCGACTACGAAGCCCGCCGCGCGGGCAAGATCGTCAGCGAAACACTCGAAAGGATCGGCGAGGAAAACCGCGACATTTTCGTTATGCGCTATTGGTTCGGTATGAGCTACCGCGCCATAGCGTCGCAAACCGGCAACACCGAGGGCAAGATCAAAATGTCGCTTATGCGGACAAGGAAGAAGCTTGCCGAAGAACTCAGAAAGGGAGGAATTACAGAATGAAAAGAAAAGAAAACGAGCGCCTGCTTGACTCGATCGAGTACATCGACGAGGAGATCGTCAACGCCGTTATGGCAAAGATCGACCCGAAGGCGCCCATAGTGAATGACAAGATCAGGGTAAAAAGCAGAGCACTCAGAATAGCCGTTTCCATCGCCGCGTGCCTTGTGCTCCTCGCGGTTGCGATACCGACGGCGACTGTCGTAATGAAGCTTCACGAAAACGTCCCATCCGACATAAGTCTTGTTATCGACTCCGGCGTACACGCCCCGCCCACGGACCTTCGCGCGGATGACACGAACATCGAAGTCCAGACCCCGCCCGAGCATGACGGCACCCGCGGTCTTCTTTACGAGATCAGAGAAGACGGCAAAACCGCGCGTTTCGTAGGATTCGGAGTCTGCACCGAGGAGACCGTCCAAATCGCAAGCACCTATGACGGCTTGCCCGTTGTCGAGATGACTCTACAGGCATATTGGGATGAGGTTCGAAAAGGAGACGGTATTCATATATACGGTAATCATGATTATTTCCAATACGGAAACGAATACGTCAAGAATCTCATCATCTCGGACACGGTTGAGACGTTTGACATTGAAATTATCAGAAAATGCAAAAATCTTGAAAGCATTTATATTGGCGCGGGTATCAGACACAAGCTTAGTTGGGGTTTTTCGTCACGTGAGGGCGAGAATATCAACAAGATCGAAGTTTCTCCCGATAACGAAGTTTACATGAGCCGCGACAACTGCATCATCGAAAAAGCAACGAAAACTCTCGTGCGCGGATGCAAAACAAGCGTCATTCCCGCCGACGGAAGCGTTGAAACCATCGGTATCTATGCATTCCAGGGAGTAGTCGGGTTGAAAAATATTCTTATTCCCGATTGCATAAAGGTTATAAGCATAGGTGCTTTTTCATGGTGCAGAGATCTTGAAAGCATCGTTCTTCCCGCGGGACTTGAGACGATTTATGAAAGCGTATTCAACAGTTGCGAAAAGCTTGTGAGTGTTGATTTGAACGGTCTGACCGTTATTCCCGATCGCATGTTCCGAAGCTGTTTTCTCCTCTCCGAGGTAAAAGGCTCGGAAAATATCGTTGAGATCGGTGAGGGCGCATTCGATTTTTGCCATGTCCTTAAAAACTTTACTCTGGGAACCGGACTTAAATATATCGGAAAATATGCATTGGGCGGATTCCCGTATGAGATCAAGTATTTGGGAACGATGGCGGAATGGAGAGCTATCGAGAAAGCAGATCTTTGGAACGGATTTGCCGGAGGAATGTACCACCTCGAAAAGGTCGTCTGCTCCGACGGCTTCGTCCCCGCCCCCTCGATAACACAGCACGAATACAGACCGAGCACGAACAATTAAAATCTTCCCCCCGCCCATCGAAATTCGGTGGGCGGGGGATTTAACTTCCATTATTCATTATTCATCATTCATTTTTCATTATTCATTTACCCCACGCAAGTTTTTCAATGAATAATGAAAAATGAATAATGAAGCCGCTTCGCTGATGAATAATAAAGTTCGCGAGCTATAATAAAGCCCTCCAGCTTGCGGGCAATGCTGTCAACTTAAGAGAATTTCAATAGTAATGAAATTTGCTTCAGCAAATTTCTACCTTAACCTTTCGCTGAAAGCGAAAGATTTCACCCACACGAAGTGCGGATTTCACCTTGCGACAGCAAGATTTCACATTTCGCCATCGGCGAAATATTTCACCGCAATGCTGTCAACTTAAGAGTTGACGGCATTGCCTCTTGCGGGAGGGCCACGGTGGGTATACAGTTTTCGAGGCAAGAATGTAATCTATATTGGGCATTGCGTGACCGAAGGTCACGCGGGGTGAAGGAGCGAAAACCTCCCTAAAGGGAGGTTTTACTCCT
>JAZSOQ010000104.1:0-20790 GCA_045537015.1 Eubacteriales bacterium | reverse complement strand
CAAGGGGATCACCGCTCTCATGAGCGCAGAGAGCAAGACCGTACTCGCCCATCTTTTCCTGCATATCGGGCCACGGAGTGTAGGCTCTCTCGCACCATATATCCTTTTCCTTATTCAGCGAGCCGTAAAGTATCTGCACGCCGAGATTGGACATTCCTATCTCATAGGAATCGGGAAAGCAAAAGGCAAAACGCGCCTTGATCTTCTCCTTGTCCTTTATGATCTGTCCGTATTCGCCGCCCGAATATCTTCCGGGCTTCTGGACAGAGCGCAAAAGTGATGAATCGTACATTTTATTTTCCTTATTTAAGAATCAGATTAGAAAGAATAACACTCGGAATGACTGAAATTATCTGGAACAGAACTATATAAAGCGATGAAATTCCGGCAAGTGCGCCGATGATTCCGAGGAATACCGAAAGCAGGGCGCCCGCACCAAATAGGATAATGCTCGTGTGGAAATTCAGCTTTGAATATGCTCCGTATAGCTTGCAAGCCTTGACTACATCAAGTATCGCCTCGGGTACCTCACCGTTTACAAGAACACCGCCCTCAACAGTTGACTCATCTCTCAAAGATGCCGCTTCTGCATTATCGTCGTAAGGCTTGCGGACAAGTGTAAGCTTGCCCTCGAAGGTGCTTGTCAGCATTCGGAGGATCAAGTCAAGGTTGATATTGGGGTCTACGGTACGCATAACGATTCTTGTCTTGGCAAGAGCGAGCTCGTTGATGACCGAAAGCATATTATCGGAAATTCTGTATGTCAGATAAAGCTTGAAAACCTCAATTCCGTCAACCGCGATATGAAGAACAACTCCGCCGGGGTTTGAGGCGATGTACTTATCGTCATAATATCTCATTACAGAGATACCCTTAGATGTAAGATATGCATCCGAACCGACGGTATAATATCTGCCGCCTGCATAGCCTTCAAAGCCGCCGTCGTCAACGCTGACAACGGAAATATCGGTGGGAATGTCGCCCTCTGCGGTTGAATCGCGGAAAGCGCTTGCAATGCGGCCGCCTATACGATCGTAAAGCGCAGAAACTCCGCACATAATATCAAACACATCCTGCATACGGTTCTTGTCGCATACGGAAATGCGGTTGATGGTAAGAGAGGAATCATCAAAGAGATCCGCCTCTTCAAATACAACGGTATCGACCTTCTTATACTCGCTCACGTCGGATTCGCTGAAAACAACAGAATCGGCGTTGAGATTCTTTGATACGAGAGTATAGAAGGGATAGCTCATGGAAATGAGCATAAATGAGGGGAGTGCGAAAAGATTTACGGTCAGCATAATATTGAATGCTTCAAGCGCAGTCTTTTCCGATGCAAGCGAAATGATAAAGATGACAAGCGAAAGCGCGATGACCGGCGCGATAATGAAATTGAGTATCTTTGTCAAGGGATGGCGGCGGTTGATGTGGCGGAAATAATTCTCCGCAAACTCACCGCGGCGCAGACGGAACGCCTGACCGATTCTGTTTTCGGTTTCTCCCACTCTGCCCTCGCCGAGCTCTGCGGCAAGGTCTGCGGCATCTACGCGCTCAAGGGTTGCAACGCTCTGCCAGGAGGAAAGACGGTCGAAAACATAAGTTTCGCGCTCGAGCACCAAGTAATCGTGAAGCACGGAAAGGAGCAAGCAAATTGCTGCGGGGAAATTATAGAGCGTAAAGGTCTCGGGCGCAACGATTGCGATCACGATGTCATAAAGCACGGTGAGGGCAAGTGCTGTGGCGCTGACTGAATGAACTATCGGCTCGGCTTTGAAAATTCCGTTGATTCCCACAATGATCTGCTTTACCGAAAATGCCGCAGCAATCAGCAAAAGCTGGAGAGAGATCATAATGTTTACAACGGGATAAACAGTTGCATCGAGCGCACCGCCAAAGCTCTTTCCGAAAGCATCGTAAACAAAGAGCAGAATTGCAAACAGCAGCGTTCCGCCAAGACGGATGAGCATACTGAATCTGTTTCTTGCGTATGTATTCTTGATTGCCGCAGTTTGTCCGTGCGACATATATTCCTTGCCCTCATAGCCGTAAGCAAGTGAGAGATCGACCGTCTTGCGCTCTTTCTTTTCGGGGCGTGCCACCTGCTGATGAGGCTGGCCGGGCTGTGCATCGGAATATCCGAGGGCGGTGAGAAGTGTTGCCGTGTCCTCGTCAACTCGGGGCTCTTCGGGTGTCTCTGCGGGCTCTTCTGCGATCTCCTCTTCCTCGTATTCAAGTGCGGAAGGGATCTCCTGCTCCTCGTAAACAGGCTCTTCATAAAGGGGCTCTTCGATATATTCCTCTGCGGGTGCAGATTCTTGATATTCTTCTTCGGGAAGCTCAGGGAGCTCCTCAAGCATTTCGAGGGGGAGCTCGGCTTCTTCCTCTGCCAGCGCATACTCTTCACCGAAGAGCTCTGCAATCGCATCGGTTATATCCTCGTCGGCTACTGCGCTGTTATCATCCATATTGCCCGAAAACCACTCCTCGAGGGAAGTGTCATCCGCGATGGGAGTATTGTCCTCGGCGGGGCTTTCGGTATTTTCGGTATCAAATGCCATAAGCTCGTCAAGCGACGCATTTTCCTCCTTAACCTCGGTCTCGGACTTCGGTTTATCTTTTGCAAAAAGCTTCGAAAACAAAGCGTTTCTCTTGTTATCGTCTGACATATTCTTATCCACCTTAATTTATTCCCGAATGCTTCTGTCTTGCCGCTTCTGTAAGCACGACCGCGGCCGCGGTTGAAACATTCATCGAGTTTACTTTTCCATACATCGGGATCGAAACCTTGTAGTCACTCTTTTCGCAAACCAGACGCGAAACTCCGCGTCCCTCGCTTCCGAAAACAAACGCTGCGGGGCGATTCATATCGAGGCCGTAAAGCTCATCGCCGTCTGCCTCTGCGGCGTATACCCAAACGCCTGCCGCCTGAAGCTCCTCGATTGCCGCCGAGATGTTGACCACCTTTGCGACCGCCATGTGCTCAAGCGCACCTGCTGAGGATTTTGCCGCCGCGGGTGTGAGTCCCGCCGCGCGTCTTTTGGGAATAATAACGCCGTGAGCGCCCGCGCATTCGGCGCATCTGACTACTGCGCCGAGGTTATAGGGGTCTTCGACACCGTCGAGAATAACGATGAAGGGATCCTCCCCTCTCTCTTCAGCGATCTTCAGAATATCCGCGACCTCGCAATATTCCTTTTCGGCAGCCATTGCGGCAACGCCCTGATGGTTTCCGTAGCCGCAAAGAGAATCAAGCTTTTCGCGTTCAACGTCAACTATCGGAATTCCCTTTTCGGATGCCATTGCGATTATCTGCAGCACAGAGCCCTCGCGGTCGCCCTTGCGGAGATATATCTTATCCACCGCGCGGTCGGTCTTGAGCAGCTCGCGCACCTGATTTCTGCCGTAAACGATGCCCTCTGCGACCTCGCGCGTGGCATCGCCCTCGCGCTTGATCGGACGACGTCCCTGTTTATAATTATTTCTGTTATCCATTCTTTTCTCCAAATATCAGCGACCCGAGCGCTTTTGCGCTCTTGTGAAGTTAAGCGAGCCTTCGCTCAGAATATTGATGTGATCGAGAGCCTTGCCCGTGCCGATGGCGACACAGGAAATGGCGTCCTTTGCCACATAGGTGTGAATACCCGTCAGATCGGTTATCAGCTTATCGAATCCGCGAAGGAGCGATCCGCCGCCCGTCATAACGATTCCGTTGTTGATTATATCCGCAACAAGCTCGGGAGGTGTACGCTCAATGACCTGACAGATCGCATCAATGATCGCAGTGATCGGTCCGAGAAGTGCCTCGAGCATTTCGTAATTATTGAGAGTAACATATTTCGGCAAGCCTTGAGCAAGGCATCTGCCCTTGACGTCCATCTGCTCAAGTCGGGTGGGCTTGAAGACGGTTCCAAGTCTGATCTTGATACTCTCGGCGGTTCGCTCGCCTATGAGTATATTGTATTTCTGTCTTACGTAACGAATGATAGCCTCGTCGAACTTATCGCCCGCAACCTTGATGGACTCGGATACGACAACGCCCTCGAGCGAGATGACCGCAATATCGGTCGTTCCACCGCCTATATCGACCACCATATTTCCGCTCGGAGCGGAAATGTCGATGCCTGCGCCGATTGCCGCGGCAACGGGTTCTTCTATCAGATATGCGGCTCTTGCGCCCGCATTGCGCACAGCATCCTCAACGGCGCGTTCCTCAACCTCGGTTATTCCCGAGGGAACGCAGATAACGACTCTTGGAGGAATAAGCAGCGGACCGCAGGCGCGGCGAAGGAAATACTGAAGCATTTCGAGCGTTCTGTCATACTGGCTGATAACGCCGTCGCGAAGTGGGCGGACGGTGATGATATTCTCGGGTGTACGCCCGATCATCATCTGCGCTTCTCTTCCGAACGCGATGATCTCATCCGATTCGAGATCCACAGCAACGACAGAAGGCTCGGTGAGCACGATGCCCTTGCCCTTGACGTAGACAAGACAGCTCGCAGTCCCGAGGTCAATTCCTATATCCTTTCTAAGTGATAAATTCAACATCTATTAACTCCACGGCATAATACCGCTATTTTATATTTATACATAATAATTATACTATATTTAATGCAAAAAAGCAACCTTTTTCGAAAAATATATTTATTTTTCTTTCATTTTCTTCACGTAAGATATTAGATATTTCTCAAAGCAAAGAGCACGCTTTGAGCGTGCCCTTGATGACGGATTTATTTTCTGAATTTATCGGAATTCGCAATGCAAATGCATACGACATCGGCGGCTCCCGCAGAAAAGAGTATCCTTGCCGCTTCGCTTACCGTTGCGCCCGTTGTGACGAGGTCATCGGCAAGAATTATGTTCTTTCCCTTCACCGAATCGGCGTTTTTGATACAGAACAACCCCTTGACGTTCTCGATTCTTTCGTCAACGTGGAGATACTTTTGCGTTTTGCCGTGTTTGAGTCTTTTGATGACGGCACGATGCGGAAACGACATTCTTTTGGCAACTGCGGCTGCGAAAAGCTCTGCCTGATCGTGCCCGTCGCGTGCTATCGTTTTCTTGCTGCGCGGAATATGAACTACCAGCGTGTTATCTTTGGTATACCCACGCGAATTGCAAAGGACGGAAAGATGGCGCGAAATAATTGCTGCAAAATAGGAAAAAGCGAGTCTGTCGGGAATATGTTTGAGTCTTCGGATGATGCGATTGAGTGCGGCTTCCTTATCCGAGGCGTCGTAAAACGCGTACTTTATCAACACGTCAAGACCTGCATCGCGCATTATTGGGGTTACACAAAGGCAATCTCGCGCGTAAGCTCCGCAATCGGGACAGAGCAACAGATGCGAACGCTTCAGATCGTCCTCACATTCGGGGCAAAGCAGACTTTCGCCTTTTGTTTTCATTTCACCGCACGCGATACACTTTTCGCCCGAAATCAACGATCGAAGCCAAAGCTTGGCGCGCGTTATGGGGTACATTTTCATTTGGATGCCACCTCGCAGAGTCTTCGAGAAAGCCCCGTATAGCGCAATGCCGAACGCAGACCGCCAACCATTGTTTCGATCGTTGATTCAAACCCTACAACGATAACGCGCTTCTGCGCACGTGTAACGGCTGTATATAGCAGATTTCTTGTGCAAAGCATAGGCGGCACGCTTCCGAGCGGAAGCACGACCGTGGGATATTCGCTGCCCTGACTCTTGTGCACAGTAACGCAATACGCGAGCTCAAGATCCTCGAGATCGGTAAATTCATAGAACACCTCTCTCGAGTCAAAATCGATCTCGATATACTTTTCGGTGGGATTGATATCCTTGATCTTTCCTATGTCGCCGTTGAAGATGCCCATTCCGAGCTTACCGTAGCGCGTCCACTCAAGCTCGTAATTATTTCTGACCTGCATAACTCTGTCGCCCGTTCTGAAAACGGTGTCGCGGAATTTATGCTCCTTTTTGCCGCGCGCGGGGGGATTTATTGCCGCTTGCAGTACCGAATTGAGCTTGTCCGTGCCCGAATTGCCTCGTCTTGTGGGCGAAATGACCTGAATTCCTTCGGGATCGCCGTATGCGCGCGGCAATCTCTCGGCGCAAAGGCTTGCAACCGTTGACGCGATCTGCGCGTCGCTCTCGCGGGGCATAAAGAAGAAATCTCGATCCTTGACGTCAAGGCGGGGCATTTCTCCGCGGTTTATCGCGTGGGCATTTGTGACGATCAAAGATTCCTCAGCTTGTCTGAAGATCTTTGAAAGTCTTACCGATGGCAGTGCTCCCGAATCAAGTATATCGCAAAGCACGTTGCCCGCGCCGACGGAGGGGAGCTGATCGGCATCGCCGATAAAGACAATCCTCGCACCGGGTCTTATGGCTTTGAGGAGGGACGCCGTCAGCACTGTATCGAGCATTGAAGCCTCATCTATGATTATAGCATCTTCGTCGAGGTAATTATTCTCTCCGCGCTTAAAAACGAGGGGAGCAGAGTCATCGCGCTTTGAGGACTTGTCTCCGTCGCCGAAATCGACTTCGAGCAGTCGGTGTACTGTCTTCGCCTCTCTGCCCGTTGCCTCGGTCATTCGCTTCGCGGCGCGCCCCGTGGGGGCGGCAAGCGCCACCTCGAGCCCGAGGCTTTCATAAATATTTATGATCGCGGTGACGACCGTAGTCTTACCCGTGCCGGGTCCACCCGTGAGCACGAGCACGCCGCTTGTCATCGCATTGAAGATCGCCTTTTTCTGCTCGTCGGCATATTCGATACGGTTCTGCACCTCTTCCTTACGGACGAAAGCCTCGATGTCCTTGAAATCGAGCGGAGCGGAACTGCGCTTGAGTCGCCAGAGCTTTTCGGCAATGTAGCGTTCGTTCTTATACTGCAGAGATTCGTAAATGTAGGTATCCTCACCGACAGTTTCGCTGAAAAGTCTGCCCTTGGTTATCAGCTTGTCTGTTTCGGATGAAACAGCGGAAGCGTCAACTCCAAGAAGGCTTGCCGAAGCCTCGACGAGCTTTTCGCGAGGGAGACAGGTGTGTCCGTTCTGCCCGGCGTTGAAGGTGAGAATATAAACTATGCCCGCGCCGATTCTGTCGGAAGAATCGCTTGCAAGACCAAGCTTTTGCGCCATTGCGTCGGCTTTATCGAATCCAATACCGCGAACTTCCTCGCAAAGTCTGTAAGGGTTGTCCTTTGCGATGCTGACCGAATGCTTGCCGAAGCAGGCGTATATCTTCATTGTTGTAGCTGGACCGAAATACTCACGGAAGAAAGCGACGGTGGCTCGCATATCCGATTTCGACTTGAATTCCTCGGATATTTCAAGCGCGCGCTTCGGGGATATACCAGGAATACGCGAAAGCCAATCGGAATGGTTTTCGATAACATCGACGGTATCCTCACCGAATTCCGCAACTATTCTTCTTGCGGTCTTGGCGCGAATGCCCTTGATGGCACCCGAGGCAAGGTATCTTTCGATATCAGCCGCCTCGGTGGGCATTTCAACAATATATTCAATAACTCTGTATTGTTTTCCGTAGCGGGCGTTGTTTTCCCATTTTCCGTGAGCTGTGATGCGGTCGCCTTCATCAACATCGGGCATTATACCAACGATATTGACAAGCTCATCCTCGTCGCTGATAACTGTGGCAACTATGTAACCGTTGTCGTCATTGCGGTAGAGAACGCCCTCGACTGTGCCCTTGAGTTCATTGCTCTTGGGCGTTTCCTCGGCGGCTTTGCCTTTCAGGGAAAGGCTGTCGACAAAGGAATCGAAACCGCCGCCGTATTGATTATGATTATTCATTTAGCCTTTCCTTTCTTTTTTCGTAAACTGTTTTGACCTCAGGAAGCTCCATTTTTTCGATCTTTTCGGCGAAAGCCTCATCATCGGGCAGGAGAAGAACGACCTCCCCGCGGTTGCAAACGATCGCCTTCCTTGCGTTTTCGCAAAGCTCGGCTATCTCCTTCGGGCTTTCGTTTCCCCGAAGTCTGACTGCGGGACGCGGACGGGCATTTTGCGGCGTCATATATCCGTCTGCCAGAAATTTTGCCGCGCAAAAAAGCCCCCAAGCCGCAAATCCCGAAACTATTATATCCAAAACCAACATACCGCACCCCCATACAATGTCATTATACGCGGGGTGCGGATATGATGTGATTAAAGAAGCTCTGCCTTAAGAATTTCTGCGAGATCGCGGCGCTCCCAAGGAGCATCGAGATCTTCTCTTCCCATGTGACCGTAAGCTGCAAGCTTCGAGTAGATGGGACGGCGGAGGCCGAAACGCTCGATGATAGCTGCGGGACGGAGATCGAAATGACGGTTCAGCGCATCTGCGATCTTCTCCTCGGCTACCTTTGCGGTTCCAAAGGTATCAACAAGAACGGATACCGGGCGAGCTACGCCGATCGCGTAAGCAACCTGGATCTCGCAACGGTCTGCAAGACCTGCGGCAACGACATTTTTTGCGAGATAACGTGCCGCATAGCAAGCGGAACGGTCGACCTTTGTCGGGTCCTTACCCGAGAAAGCGCCGCCGCCGTGGCGTGCGTATCCACCATAGGTATCAACGATGATCTTACGTCCGGTAAGTCCGCTATCGCCCATAGGGCCGCCGATAACAAAGCGGCCGGTGGGGTTGACGTAGATCTTGGTATTTTCATCAAGAAGCTCTGCGGGAACGGTGGGCTTGATAACGTATTCCTCGATGTCCGCACGGATCTGCTCGAGAGTTACGGCAGCATCGTGCTGAGAGGATACGACAACGGTATCAACGCGAACGGGCTTGTCGTCCTCATATTCAACGGTGACCTGGGTCTTACCGTCGGGACGGAGATACTTGAGAGTGCCGTTCTTGCGAACCTCGGTCAGCTTCTTTGCCATCTTGTGTGCAAGGGAGATGGGTAGAGGCATAAGCTCGGGGGTCTCGTTGCAGGCATAACCGAACATAAGTCCCTGGTCGCCCGCGCCGGTGTCATACTGGTCGGTGATTTCGCCGTTCTTTGCCTCGAAAGCCTTGTCAACGCCCATTGCGATGTCGGGTGACTGACCGTGAAGCGAAGAGATTACTGCACAGCTATCGCAGTCGAAGCCGTACTTTGCGCGGTCGTAACCGATCTCGCGAACAGTCTCGCGAGCGATGGTCTGAAGATCTGCATAACCGTTTGTTGTTACCTCGCCCATTACGACGATGAGACCTGTGGTACAGCAAACCTCGCAAGCTACACGGGACATGGGGTCCTGCGCTAAAAGATTATCAAGGACAGCGTCCGAGATCATATCACAGATCTTATCAGGATGTCCTTCTGTTACCGATTCGGATGTAAAAAGTCTGCGGTTCTTTTCCATAATTCTTTTCCTTTCTCAAAAAAGAGGCCTCGCGCAGACGAGACCTCAAAAACTCATCTGTCAGGATTTAGCACCTTGCTTGACAGTAGGTTGCTGCAACGTCACAGGGCCTGTCCCTCGGTTGCTCTTGATAAGAAACTATTATTTCGATTTATTAAGCAATATATTATATCACGTTCGACAGTAAATGTCAATACCTTTTATAAAAATTATTCACCGTCTGCCTTCGATCTTATCTTTCCGCAAAGAATATTGAAGCCAAAAGACGCTGCGGCACCGCAAACGATGCAAATAAGGTAGATAACGACATCGCCGACGCCCGTATTGAACGGGGGCAGGATCATCAAGGTGGTTGCAAGGACGAAGCCCATTACAGCGTGCGACGCGAGCGAATGGTACTTATCAAAGACAAGCTTCATAAGCTTCGAGAAGAGCAACAGAGTCGCGAGCATAGCAATTCCGAGTGGGATGAGCACGCCGAGATCGAGGTGCGAGATTCCGTGCGACATCTGCTCGTAGATACCGAAGAAAAGCAAGAGAGTTGACGAGCTGAATCCGGGAACAATGAAACTGAGTCCCCAAAGCAGACCGCAGATAAGCCATCCGACGAAATTCGGAGCGATGGTAAGCTGCAATACGTTCTTAAAGAGGTAAAATACCGCTGAAATGGCAATGAAGCTGATAACAAGCGAAAGGATCGAGAATTTGTTTCTCTTCTCTTTACCCGCGTCGTGCCAAAGCTCGGGGATCGTTCCCGCGATAAGCCCAACGAATACGCAGAGGACGACAGCCTCGTTCCATTTGAGAAGCTGTTCGGTTATTCCCGCAAAGCCGACAAATCCAAGCACTCCGCCAATTCCGACGAATACGAGCATTTTGAAATGCTTTTTGATGCCCTTGAAAGGATTCGAGAGGACCTCGAGTATCTGATCATAAATTCCGAAGGCGTAGCAAAGCGTTCCGCCGCTGACGCCGGGAAGGATCGCGCCAAGACCGACGATAAAGCCTTGAACGACCCAAAGTATTGCTTTAAGTATAAAATTCTTTTTCATTTTTGAGATTCCTTTGATTGATGACATTATTATACATCAATATTACTTCAAAATCAACATTATCTTGTAAACAAAACAGCTTCGCGGAGAACGAAGCTGTTTTGTAAATTTTATTCTCCGAAATGTCCGCCGAGTCCAAAGATCATATAGATGATCGAAGCGGAAATAAGCACGATCGCGATGAGTATAAACACCAGCGAACGCAGGCTCCAGAAGGACTGCTTCTGTCCGTTTCCGGCGTTTTCCGACTTGGGAAGCAGCTTTGCGGCACGAAGTGCGGTTATCAGAGGTTTATAGAGAGCGAGAACAACTCCCGCGTTAAGTACTGATTTTGTAAGATTGAAGGGCAAAAGGAGCGTGGGAATCAGATCCACGACCTGAGCAAGCTCGACCTTCATATATATGGGTGTAATGAGAAGGTTGCAAAGCATCATTACGGTTACAGTTGAAACGACCGCGGACGAAAGCGAAATTGCAACTCCAGAGATATTTCTGCGCTTGGAGTAAATGTAGCCTGCCACGACCGAGAAAGTTGCGGTTGAGGCGAAGTCCATAAGCCAACCCCAGAAACCGGTGTCTCCCATTGTAATCTGTTCGATGGTGGCAACAAGGAAGGAAATGATCGCACCCGATGCGGGGCCGAAGATCATTGCCGCAATACCAACGATAGCATCCTTGGCATCAAACGTAAGGAATGAAACGTTAATTCTGAATGTGAATGTAACGGCATAGGCAAGCGCGGTGAAAACCGCAAGCAAGGTCATCTTGCGTATACCAAATCTGTCTTTTTTCTGCATAAAAAAATCCTCCATTAGAATAATCAATGGAGAGAAGGTACGGCTATGCTATATCTTCTCCCATCCAGACTTTACTGTCGGTCAGGGAATTTCACCCTGTCGGCATCCTTGCGGATGTTCGCGGACTTTACCGCCGGTACGGAATTTCACCGTCCCCAAAGATATTATTTTATTCATTTGCAAAGATCGGATGCACCGGAGTGCATCCGATCTTTTATAAATCGAATTATTAAGTTAAGTTAATAATTACTCAATGATCTCGGATACGACACCGGAACCAACGGTTCTACCACCCTCACGGATAGCGAAACGGAGACCGAGCTCGCATGCGATAGGAGTGATGAGCTCAACGCCGAAGGTTACGTTGTCGCCGGGACGGCACATTTCAACGTCTGCGGGAAGCTCGATGGTACCGGTAACGTCGGTGGTTCTGAAGTAGAACTGAGGTCTGTAACCGGTTACGAAGGGCTTCTTACGGCCGCCTTCCTTCTCGGTAAGAACGTAAACCTGACCCTTGAACTTGGTGTGGGGCTTAACGGATCCGGGCTTGCAGAGAACCTGTCCACGCTCGATCTCGTCCTTAGCTACGCCACGGAGGAGGCAACCGATGTTGTCACCAGCTTCTGCCTGGGGAAGGAGCTTATGGAACATCTCAACGCCGGTAACTACGCAGTTTCTCTTCTCCTCGGTGAGACCAACGATCTCAACGGTGTCGGAAACCTTAACAGTACCACGCTCTACACGACCGGTAGCAACAGTACCACGGCCGGAGATGGAGAATACGTCCTCGACGGGCATAAGGAAGTCGAGGTCTGCCTTACGCTCAGGGGTGGGAATATAAGCATCAACCTCATCCATGAGCTCCTTGATGCAAGCATACTCGGGAGCGGAAGGATCAGTGGATGCGGACTCGAGAGCTACACGTGCGGAACCGCGAACGATCGGAATGTCATCGCCCGGGAACTCATACTCGGAGAGGAGGTCACGGATCTCCATCTCAACGAGGTCGAGAAGCTCTTCGTCGTCAACGATATCGGTCTTGTTCATGAATACGCAGATTGCGGGAACGCCAACCTGACGAGCAAGAAGAACGTGCTCTCTGGTCTGTGCGAGAGGTCCGTCAGTACCTGCAACAACGAGGATAGCGCCGTCCATCTGAGCTGCACCGGTGATCATGTTCTTAACATAGTCAGCGTGGCCGGGGCAGTCAACGTGAGCGTAGTGACGAGCGTCGGTCTCGTACTCAACGTGACGGGTGTTGATTGTGATACCTCTTGCCTTCTCCTCAGGAGCGTTGTCGATCTGGTCGTATGCCAGGAACTCTACGCTACCCTGTGCGAGGGAGAGGTACTTGGTAATAGCAGCGGTAAGGGTGGTCTTACCATGGTCAACGTGACCGATGGTACCAATGTTTACGTGCGGTTTGGTTCTTTCAAATGTAGACTTAGCCATTTTGGAATCCTCCGTAAAAATTCTTTTATTTTAATTTTTTTATTTTAGTGCAAAGAACCTATCAGTTCTGCTTTGCGCGGGCAGTTACGATGCCCTCCTGGATGCTCTTGGGAACCTGAGCAAAGTTGTGCGGCTCCATAGAATAGAGTGCACGTCCCTGAGACTTGGAACGCAGGTCGGTTGCGTAACCGAACATTTCGGAAAGCGGAACGTCTGCGATGATCTCTGTAGATCCCTTACCGTCGTCATTCATAGCCTGAATTGCGCCACGGCGGGAGTTGAAGTCACCGATTACATCACCAAGATAATCGTTGGGAGTAATGGTGGTTACCTTCATGATAGGCTCGGTAAGAACGGGGTCAGCCTTTCTCATAGCCTCCTTGAACGCCATAGATCCGCAGATCTTGAACGCCATTTCAGAGGAGTCAACCTCGTGATAAGAGCCGTCGTAAAGTGTTACCTTAACGTCAACAACGTTGTAGCCTGCAAGGACACCGCACTGCATTGCGCCCTGGATACCCTGGTTAACAGGCTCGATGAATTCCTTCGGAACTGCACCGCCGGTAACGGAGTTAACGAATTCGTAACCGGCACCGGGCTCGTTGGGCTCAACGATGATCTTAACGTGAGCGTACTGACCCGAACCACCGGACTGCTTCTTATACTTGCACTCGTGGTCAACCTGCTTGCGGATGGTCTCCTTGTAGGCAACCTGAGGCTTACCGATGTTAGCCTCTACCTTGAACTCACGGAGAAGTCTGTCAACGATAATTTCAAGGTGGAGCTCACCCATACCTGCGATGATGGTCTGACCGGTCTCATCGTCGGTGTAGGTTCTGAACGTGGGGTCTTCCTCTGCGAGCTTCGCAAGAGCGATGCCCATCTTCTCAAGACCTGCACGGGTCTTGGGTTCGATAGCAACTCTGATAACGGGCTCGGGGAATTCCATAGATTCAAGAATGATGGGGTGCTTGTCGTCGCAGAGGGAGTCACCGGTACCGGTGTTCTTTACGGAAACAACTGCTGCGATATCGCCGGCGTAAACGACGTCGATGTCCTTACGGTTGTTTGCGTGCATCTGAACGATACGACCCATTCTTTCTCTCTTGCCCTTGGATGCGTTCCAAACCGTGTCACCTGCGTGGATGGAGCCGGAGTAAACGCGGAAGAAGCAAAGCTTACCAACGAAGGGGTCGGTAGCGATCTTGAACGCGAGTGCTGCGAAGGGCTCTTCGTCGCTGGAAGGACGGCTGTCGTCCTCGCCGGTCTCGGGGTTGACACCGGTGATGTCGGGGACGTCGGTAGGTGCGGGCATATAGTCAACGATCGCGTCGAGGAGCTTCTGAACGCCCTTGTTTCTGAAGGAGGTACCGCAAACTACGGGAACCATGAGGTTTTCGATGGTTGCCTTTCTGATTGCAACCTTGATCTCTTCATTGGTGATATCCTCACCCTCAAGGTACTTCATCATGAGCTCTTCGTCAGCCTCAGCGGCAGACTCGATCATCTTTTCACGGTATTCTTCAGCCATTGCCTGCATATCTGCGGGAATGGGCTCGATTCTCAAGTCCTTACCGAGGTCATCGTAATATACGGTAGCCTCCATGGTCATGAGATCGACGATACCACGGAAACTATCTTCCTTGCCAATGGGAAGCTGAATCGGAACGGGATTTGCGCCCAGTCTGTCCTTCATCATTTCCACAACACGGAAGAAATCCGCTCCGGTGATATCCATCTTGTTAACGTACGCAAGACGCGGTACGCTGTATTTTGTAGCCTGTCTCCAAACGGTTTCAGACTGGGGCTCAACGCCTCCCTTAGCACAGAAGACCGCTACTGCACCGTCAAGAACTCTGAGCGAACGCTCAACCTCAACGGTAAAGTCAAGTCGGATCGTAGCCATGTCGTTCTGTGAGCCAAGGAGTTGAGTAGATTTCTTGTCTTCCTAAGACCGCTTGGCCTCCGACTTCCAAACGGTTTCAGACTGGGGCTCAACGCCTCCCTTAGCACAGAAGACCGCTACTGCACCGTCAAGAACTCTGAGCGAACGCCCAACCTCAACGGTAAAGTCAACGTGGCCGGGAGTGTCGATGATATTAATACGGGTATTCTTCCAATGGCAGGTGGTTGCGGCAGAAGTGATAGTAATACCTCTCTCCTTCTCCTGAGCCATCCAGTCCATGGTGGAATCGCCATCGTGGGTCTCACCAAGCTTGTGGTTTACACCCGTATAGAACAGTATTCTTTCGCTTGTAGTCGTCTTACCGGCGTCGATGTGAGCCATGATACCGATATTACGAGTACATTCGAGCGAATATTCTCTTGACATAGATAGTCTCCTTAATTGTTCGATTTCTTATATACGATCTGATATGATCAAAAAATTTGGCAGATAAATTAATATCTGTAGTGTGCAAAAGCCTTGTTTGCTTCTGCCATACGGTGAGTCTCTTCCTTCTTCTTGAACGCTCCGCCGGCATTGTTGATTGCATCGAGGATCTCGCCTGCAAGTCTTTCTGCCATGGTACGTTCGCCGCGCTTTCTGGCATAACCTACCATCCAGCGGAGACCCAGAGTCTGACGTCTGTCTTCCTTGACCTCAAGCGGAACCTGATAGGTAGAACCGCCTACACGGCGAGCCTTAACCTCAAGAACCGGCTTAACATTCTCAAGAGCTTCGACAAACACTTCAAGGGCATTCTTTCCGGACTTAGCTTCTACGATCTCGAATGCATCGTAAACGATAGTCTGAGCAACACCCTTCTTGCCGTCAAGCATTACGTTGTTAACGAGCTTGGTTACAAGCTTGGACTTGTAAATAGGATCCGGCAATACGTCTCTCTTGGATATACGACCTCTTCTCGGCACTGTACTTCCCTCCTTCATTAATTTTGAATGAAATCATAGGTACTCAAAAGCATATCTCCTGTTAGCGCTCTTCTGTCCGCAGTATATAAACAAACGGAATTGAGTAGCTAAAAACATGCTGATACCTTCACCGAATTACTTCTTTGCTTCCTTCGGTGTCTTTGTTCCGTACTTGGAACGGGCCTGTCTGCGTGCTGCAACACCCTGAGTATCGAGTGTGCCGCGGATAATGTGATAACGTACACCGGGCAGGTCTCTTACTCTACCGCCTCTGATGAGAACGACGGAGTGCTCCTGCAGGTTGTGTCCTTCACCGGGAATATAGGTGGTTGCCTCAAGACCATTGGAAAGACGAACTCTTGCGATCTTACGAAGTGCAGAGTTAGGCTTCTTGGGGGTTGTGGTGGTTACCTTGGTGCAAACGCCTCTCTTCTGGGGCGAGGGGAGATCGGTGCTCTCGTTCTTGATGGTGTTGAAGCCCTTCTGAAGCACTGCTGCTTTGGACTTGTACACCTTGTCTGTACGACCCTGTCTGACAAGCTGGTTAAAGGTTGGCATCCTTCTGCTAATCCTCCTTTCTTCCGAATTGTTTATATACAGATGCGGCCGGGAAGGCACGCAAAACTGTCGTGAAATTGTGTTTTTGGGGCATTTTTGGCTCAAAAACACAGCCGAAGCCATAAAACCTCAGCATAATTCGCATTATTATATCATTTTTTTCGCCAAATGTCAACACCCTTTGGAAACTGCAAAAAAAATCTGTCAAATGCACAATTTTGCACTTTCCAAAAGGCGTTTTTATAAGCAAAATACACAAAGCCCAAAAGACATTCAGCCTACTTCCGAAATTATTTCGGAAGTAGGCATATAATGTTAATTAATTGTTATATCATTCAGAGCTTACTCTGCAACGGATTCGGAAGCGATCTCTTCGGAAACTGTTTCGTCCTCGTTTACGTCAACAGCAGTTGTGCTGTCGCCGCCATCGGGAGAGGTGGGATCGGTATCTTCGGATGCAAGAACGTCAACGTTGTTGTAGCAAGCCATACCCGTACCTGCGGGGATAAGCTTACCGATGATAACATTCTCCTTGAGTCCGAGGAGGTTATCGACCTTACCCTTGATAGCAGCCTCGGTGAGAACCTTGGTGGTCTCCTGGAAGGATGCCGCGGAGAGGAAGGAGTCTGTCTGGAGAGCTGCCTTCGATATACCGAGGAGGACGGGCGAGCAGGTCGCCTCGCGAAGCTCGGTCTCACCGGAAGCAATGCGCTCACGGATCTTTTCGTTCTCGTCATCGAATTCGTTGACAGAAACGAGAGTGCCCATAAGCATATTGGTGTCACCGGTATCCTCGACACGGAGCTTACGTGTCATCTGACGCGCAATTACCTCGATATGCTTATCGTTGATGTTAACCGACTGCGAACGGTAAACCTTCTGGGTCTCGCTGATGATATAGTCGTAAACTGAATCGGGGCCGAGATATTCCATAATATCTGCGGGAGCCTTGGAGCCCTCGGTAAGAGCGTCGCCTCGCTTGATCTCCGCACCGTCCGCAACAGTAATGCGGCGGCCGTAGGGGATCTGGTAGGTCATGTTCTCGCCGGTCTCTGCGTTATAAACTACAACGTCCTGAAGGTTGGGGTTCTCATCGGGCTGAATGCGGGCAACACCGTCGATCGCGCTGAGGATAGCGGGCTTCTTAGGTGTTCTTGCCTCGAAGAGCTCTTCAACTCGGGGAAGACCCTGGGTAATATCCGAACCTGCAACACCACCGGAGTGGAAGGTTCTCATGGTAAGCTGTGTACCGGGCTCACCGATGGACTGAGCTGCGATGATACCGACAGCCTCACCAACGTTGACCTTACGTCCGCTTGCAAGGTCAGCACCGTAGCAGTGTGCACAGATACCGTGACGTGCGCGGCAGTGGATAACTGTTCTGATGCGAACCTCGGTAATGCCTGCGGCAATGATCTTCTTGACCATAGCCTCGGTAAGCATAGTATCATCGGGAACGAGGATCTCGCCGGTTTCGGGATTGATAACGTCGCCCATAGTGTAACGGCCGATGAGTCTGTCCTCGAGGGGCTCGATGGGCTTGGAGGAATCACCGTCGGTGATAGCTCTGATAATAGCACCGTGCTGAGTTCCGCACTTTTCCTCACGAACGATAACGTCCTGAGAAACGTCAACGAGACGACGGGTAAGGTAACCCGAGTCCGCGGTACGGAGCGCAGTATCGGAAAGGGATTTACGGGAGGAACGTGCACCCATGAAGTACTCGAAGATCTTCATACCTTCACGGAAGTTCGACTTGATCGGGATCTCCATGGTCTTACCGTTGGTAGCGAACATAGGTCCACGCATACCTGCGAGCTGACGCATCTGGGTGATCGAACCACGGGCTCCGGAATCCGACATGATCTTGATCGGGTTGTAGGTCGAGAAGCCTGCCTGAAGAGCGGAGGTAACGTCGTTGGTGGTTTTGTTCCAAACAGCGACGACCTTTTCGTATCTTTCCTGATCGGAAAGGAGACCCTTCTGATAGTACTTGCCGAGAGTTTCGACTTCCTTCTCTGCACCGCTGATAAGTCCCTTCTTTTCGGTCGGAATAGTCATATCGTATACGGAGATCGAGAAAGCTGCCCGAGTGGAGTATTTATAACCCATCTCCTTGATCGCGTCAAGCATTTCTGCTGTCTGCGCGGAGCTGTGTCTCTTGATACAAGCGTTGATGATCTGACCGAGTTCCTTCTTTGTAATAATGGAAGCGATCTCGAGATCAAGATTCTTGGCGGGATCGGTTCTGTCAACAAAACCGAGGTCCTGAGGAATGCGCTGGTTGAAGATGAGACGGCCGAGAGTAACCGCATCGGCGCCCATATTTACCTTGCGCTCGCCGTTTTCACCGGTAGTGATACCGATGATTCCCTCTTCTACGGTTCCGTCCTTTACATTTCTTACTCTGAGAGCGATAGGAGCGTGAAGTCCGAGCTGACCGTTGAGGTAAGCCATATTCGCCTCGTCGAAGTTGCGGTAAAGTCCACCTGCACCGGGCTCGTCATCGCGAACGATGGAGAGGTAGTAGGAACCGAGGATCATATCCTGTGTAGGAACGGTTACAGCGACCGTCAACAGGCTTTAAGAGGTTGTTAGCCGAGAGCATAAGGAATCTCGACTCTGCCTGTGCCTCCGCGGAAAGCGGAACGTGAACAGGCATCTGGTCACCGTCGAAGTCGGCGTTGAACGCGGTACATACGAGAGGATGGAGCTTGATCGCTCTGCCTTCAACAAGCACGGGTTCGAATGCCTGAATCGACAGACGGTGAAGTGTAGGCGCACGGTTGAGAAGTACGGGGTGCTCCTTGCTTACCTTTTCGAGTGCATCCCAGACCTCGTCGTTGCTGACCTGCGCGCGGTCGATCTTCTTCTGCGCTTCCTTTACGTTGGTAGCCTTGCCCATTTCGACAAGTCTCTTGATAACGAAGGGCTTGAAGAGCTCGAGAGCCATCTCCTTGGGGAGACCGCACTGATAGATCTTCAGCTGAGGACCTACGACGATAACCGAACGTCCCGAGTAGTCAACACGCTTACCGAGAAGGTTCTGACGGAAGCGTCCCTGCTTACCGCGGAGCATCTCGGAGAGCGACTTGAGAGGACGATTGGAAGGACCGGTTACGGGCTTTCCGCGGCGTCCGTTGTCGATAAGAGCGTCAACCGCTTCCTGAAGCATACGCTTCTCGTTACGGATAACGATGTCGGGAGTAGAGATCTCAATGAGCTTCTTAAGTCTGTTATTTCTGCTGATAACGCGGCGATAAAGTTCGTTAAGGTCGGAGGAAGCAAAGCGTCCGCCGTCGAGCTGAACCATTGCACGGATATCGGGGGGCAGAACGGGAAGAACATCAAGAACCATCCATTCGAGCTTGTTGCCCGAGCGGCGGAAGGACTCGATAACCTCAAGTCTCTTGATGAGTCTTGCCTTCTTCTGGCTGGTGGTTATAGCAAGATCCTCGCGGAGCTGTGCTGCGAGAGCATCGACATCGATGCCCTGGAGCAGCTCCTTGATAGCCTCCGCGCCCATTCCGACGCGGAATTCGTTCTCGTACATCTCGCGGTACTCGATATACTGCTTCTCGGAAAGGACCATACCCTTTTCAAGGGGAGTGTTTCCGGGATCGAGAACTACGTTCTCTGCAAAGTAAAGTACCTGCTCAAGCTGCTTGGAGGACATATCGAGAACGAGAGCCATTCTCGAGGGGGACGCCTTGAAATACCAGATATGGGAAACGGGGCAAGCAAGCTCGATGTGACCCATTCTCTCACGGCGTACTCTCTTGGTGGTAACCTCAACACCGCACTTGTCACAAATGATCTTTTCGCGGATGTTGTGGGAGTTCTTGTATTTTCCGCACATACAAGCGCCGTCCTTGGTCGGGCCAAAGATCTTTTCACAGAAAAGACCTCCGACTTCAGCTTTGAGTGTACGGTAGTTGATGGTCTCGGGCTTGGTAACCTCGCCGTAAGACCACTCTCTGATCATATCCGGAGACGCCAGACCTATTTTAATAGAGGCAAATTCATTATTATCCATAGCTATTCTCCTTTGAATCAGTTATTGTAATCGTCTTCGGAATCATAATCATCCTCGGACTCATATTCGTATTCCTCAGTGTACTCGTCGTCACCCTCGTCCTCTTCGTCCTCGCCGAGGTCGAACTCGCCGTCTTCATCGGCAAAGAGGAATCCGCTTCTGCCATACTCGTCTTCGCTGCCGGTCTGACCCATAGCGTCGTCGATAGCCTCGCTGTCGCGGCGGCTGAGATACTGAGGCTGCTCTTCCTCAACAACGGAGGAAAGCTTGATCTCCTCACCCTCTTCGTTGAGAACGCGGATGTCAAGGCAGAGGGACTGAAGCTCCTTAACAAGCACCTTGAATGCCTCGGGAACGCCGGGAGTGGGGATGTTCTGACCCTGAATGATCGCCTCGTAAGCCTTGCGGCGTCCGTTGACGTCGTCCGACTTGACGGTCAGGATCTCCTGAAGTGTATATGCTGCACCGTATGCCTCGAGTGCCCAAACCTCCATCTCTCCGAAACGCTGGCCGCCGAACTGCGCTTTACCGCCGAGAGGCTGCTGAGTTACGAGAGAGTAAGGACCGTTGGAACGGGCGTGGATCTTATCGTCTACCAGGTGGTGGAGCTTAAGGTAGTACATGATACCCACGGTAACGGGGTTGTCGAAGGGCTCACCGGTACGGCCGTCATACAACACGGTCTTA